>JAMCWE010000001.1 GCA_023475265.1 Bacteroidota bacterium | reverse complement strand
CAGATTGATACGCCGGACATTGAAGAAGTGAAACAGAAAATAAAAGAAATTGAACCGGAAGTAATTGTGGAAGAGATGCAAAACGAGAAACCTGTAGAATCAAAAAATATTCTGAAAGAAAATAAAGAAGAATTAATAAGAATCTTTATAACTGTTCTGCTGCTGGCTGTTGGGCTGATCTTCGAAAAACAAATTCATAATACTCCTTACCATATTGCTGAATATTTGGTTTTTCTTCCGGCTTATTTAATCAGCGGCTGGGGAGTATTAAAAGGCGCTGTTAGAAGTATAACGAAAGGAAAAGTTTTTAATGAACATTTCCTTATGACGATTGCAACAGGCGGCGCGATTGCAATTGATGCGATGCCGGAAGCTGTAACCGTAATGTTGTTTTATGTGGTCGGAGAATTGTTTCAAGATATTGCTGTGAACCGCTCACGTAAATCAATAAAAGCATTGTTAGAAATAAAACCGGATTACGCTAATCTAAAAAGCGATGGTGAAATAAAACGAGTTTCTCCGGAAAGCGTAAAAGTTGGTGAAAATATTATTGTTAAAGCTGGAGAAAAAATTCCTTTGGACGGAGAAATAATTGAAGGAAATTCTTTTATAGATACATCTGCATTAACCGGAGAAAGTGTTCCAAGAAAAGTTAAAGAAAAAAATATCGTCTTGGCAGGGATGATAAACCAATCCGGTTTACTAACAATAAAGGTTACAAAATTATTTAGTGAATCATCCATCTCACGAATTTTGGAACTTGTTGAAAATGCCGCTTCAAAAAAAGCAGAGACAGAAAAGTTTATTACAACGTTTGCAAAATATTACACTCCGGTTGTTGTGTTTGGTGCTTTGCTTCTTGCAGTTATTCCGCCTTTGCTTTTTGCCAATCAAACTTTTACAGATTGGATATACAGAGCATTGGTAGTTCTCGTAATATCTTGTCCTTGCGCTTTAGTAATCAGCATTCCGCTTGGATACTTTGGCGGAATTGGCGGAGCTTCACGAAGAGGAATCTTGGTAAAAGGTTCAAACTATTTGGATGCTCTCACAAAAGTTAAGACTGTAGTTTTTGATAAAACGGGAACATTAACCAAAGGCGAGTTTAAAGTATCTGAAATTGTTGTTAAAAACGGATTTGAAAAAAATGAATTATTGCGGCTTGCTGCTTATGCAGAATCGCATTCAAATCATCCGATAGCTAAATCTGTAATTGAAGCATATGGGGAAACGATTAATCAAGAATTGATTGGTGATGTTCAGGAAATAAGCGGTAAAGGAATTAAGACAAAAGTAAACGGACTACAAGTTATTGTTGGGAATGATAAACTTCTTCACATAGAAAATATTCAGCACGATAAATGTGATGTTGAAGGAACAGTAATTCATATTGCCATTGATTCTGTTTATGCTGGATATATTGTAATATCTGATACGCTGAAAGATAATGCAATAGAAACGATTCGTTTACTGAGAGAGAAAAATATTAATACTGTTATGCTCACCGGTGATAACAAAACTGCCGCAGAAACGTTTGCTAAAAAATTAGAAATTGATACTTATTATTATGAACTGCTGCCGGAAGATAAAGTAAATCATATTGAGCAAATTATTCAAGCATCAATTAAAGGAAACAAAGTTGCCTTCGTTGGCGATGGTATAAACGATGCACCGGTATTAGCACGCGCAGATGTTGGAATTGCAATGGGAGCTCTCGGTTCAGATGCTGCTGTTGAAACTGCAGATGTTGTTCTTATGGCAGATTCTCCTTTGCAAGTTGTAACAGCACTCGATATAGCAAAGAGAACAAGAAAGATAGTTTGGCAAAATATTGGTTTCGCAATGGGGGTTAAATTATTTTTTATCCTTCTGGGCGTATTTGGAATTGCTACAATGTGGGAAGCTGTCTTTGGTGATATGGGTGTTGCAATAATTGCAATACTAAATGCAATGAGAGTGATGGAAAATAGGATTTATCCCGAAAGCGGTTTCAACATCATCCCTTCTTAGGGGTTCAGAGACTATTGGGGTATGTTGTTGTTGGCGAATTGATAGCTTCAGCTCTTTTTACGTTATTAATTGTTCTATTGGTTTGCGGTCGGTTTGAAAAGAGAACGGTTGATGCAGAAATGGAGAAAAACTTAAAAGCTTGTTTTACTAACAGTGTGCGGGTATTATTGAAGGATGTAGTTATTCTTCAAAAAAGTTTTTCATTACTTGTTTTGCTCTGATCCAATTTTCTACATTTAAGTGATATTCAATAGCCGGAGCTTTCTCAATACCGTCTATAAGTCCGGCATCTTTTAATACTTTAAGATGTTGGGATACAGTTGATTGAGCCAATGGTAAGCTTTCAACCAAATCGTTACAAATGCAATTGCATTTTTTTACGAGTAATTCCATTATTGTTACTCTTGCAGGATGCGAAAATGCTTTGGCAAATTTCGCTACATCTTTTTGAAGTTTAGTATAATCTTCATTTTTTACACAACAGCCCATAGAATCATCTTCTTATTATTATACCGAAAAGTAACTAATTAAAAACCTCTTGACAATATGCAAATATTGGCATATGTTTGTATGCAAAAAATGGCATATAACAACTAGGTAAGAAAATGGAAACCAAAATAAATGTATTAAGAGCTTTGGCTGATGAAACGAGGTTGAGAATAATTAACCTTTTTATTAAAAGCGGTCAAGTTCTTTGTGTCTGTGAATTAGTTGACGCACTTAAAATTCCGCAATATGCTGTTTCTAAAGCATTAACAATAATTAAAAACGCTGATTTATTAACCGCTGAGAAGGAAGGGACATGGGTTTATTATGAATTGAATAAAGGAATAGTTCATAACAAAAATTTATTCAATTTCTTAAAGAACTATTTGAGTGATGAAATATTTTTAGAAGATGAGACACGATTAAATGACAGACTTCTTTTAAGAGAAGGAGATAAATGCGTAGTAGGAATTATACCGGAAAGTGATTTGTTAAAAATGATTAAACAAAAAGCCGAGGCATAATATGAAAGTTGATGATTTGTTAGATGAATTTGATTTTCTATGTAAAGAGGAAAAACGAGATTTTTTACTGAAACTTTGGGAAAAGCATTGCAATGAAATGATGGGTGACATTTTTACAAAAGAAATAATGATGAAAATGTGTAATGATATGATGAAGAACAATGTGCTGCCGACTTTTATGGAAAGTTTTTTAAAAGAAAAGAAAGGTGTTATGTAATAAAATATGGAAAATTCTATCTCAAATCTTGAACCTAAAATAGCAGAGCTCATAGCAATTGGTGCATCAATTGGCGGTAACTGTTTGCCATGCTTACGTTTTCATTTTGCTGAAGCGATTAAGAACGGATGCACAATTCAAGAAATTGAAGAAGCAATAAAACTTGGTAAAATGGTTAAAGAAAGACCTATAAATGATATTTATAAAATAGCTGAAGATTTAATCAGAAGAGAAAAAGAAAGGAAATAGTAAATGAACTCATCAAAAAATATAAAACAAACAGTAAAAGAAAAGTATTCTGAAATTGTTCTTGGCACACAAGAACAAGGATGTTGTGGACCTTCTTCATATTGCTGCGGCAGTTCTAATCTAATCAGCTTCACAATGATAGGCGATGAATATAAAAATGTTGATGGTTATGTCTCGGAAGCCGATCTGGGACTTGGCTGCGGCTTACCAACTGAGTATGCCGGAATAAAAAAAGGTGATACAGTCGTTGACCTTGGAAGCGGTGCTGGGAATGATGTTTTTATTGCAAGGTCGATTGTTGGAGAAGAGGGGAAAGTAATTGGAATTGATATGACTGAAGAGATGATTAAAAAAGCAAACGATAATAATAAAAAACTCGGTTATAAAAATGTTGAATTTAGGTTAGGCGATATTGAAGATATACCAATTGCGGAAAATATTGCAGATGTAGTTGTCAGCAATTGTGTATTGAATCTTGTGCCCGACAAAGTAAAAGCATTTTCGGAAGTTTATCGAATATTAAAACCCGGCGCTCATTTCTGCATTTCAGATGTTGTAATTCAAGGCGAACTGACTGATGAATTAAAAAAATCTGCCGAGTTATATGCCGGTTGCGTTTCGGGAGCTTTACAGCAAACGGACTATTTGAAAATTATTAGTGATACCGGATTTAATAATATCGAAATAAAGAAAACAAAAAAGATTGAGCTGCCGGAAGATTTGTTGGCTCTCTATCTTTCAGAGAAAGGGATTAAAGAATACAAAGAAAATCTTAAAGGGATATTTAGTATTACAGTAGTTGGACTAAGAAAATAAATTAAAGGAGCTTTAAGGCTATGCCAATATATGAATATCACTGCAAAGATTGCGGTTATTATTTTGATGTAAAAGCAACAATAAAAGAAAAAGAAGAAGGATTAAAAATACCTTGCGAACAATGCGGGAGTGAAAACCTAAACCAAGTATTTGGCGGCTTTGCTATTCTTGGTGGACAAGCAGTCAATGTTAAATCACGCGATTCACAAAACGGCGGCGGTTGCTGCGGCGGTAATTCAAGCTGTTGTTCGTAAAAAATAAAGAGGAGTTTAAGAAATGGAAACAAAAACAGATGAGAAATTAATTCAAATAGAAATTTTTGATCCACCGATGTGCTGTCCAAGCGGTTTGTGCGGACCGGATATAGACCCGGCATTACTCGACATCAACGAAGCAATTCTAAAAATTAAAAAAGAATTTGACGGACGCGTAAAAGTTGAGAGATACTTGCTCAGTCAACAAGGATCAAAATTTATGCAGCAACCGGAAGTAATGAAACGGTTACAATCTAACGGAGTTGAAATTCTTCCATTAACATTGGTTGACGGAAAAGTTGTTAAAGAAAAATCATATCCGACTTTTGATGAAATAAAGAATTATGTAGGAATGTAAAAAAATGAATAACACGAAGTATATTTTTTTTAGCGGTAAAGGCGGTGTTGGAAAAACTACAATGGCTTGCGCAACTGCTGTGCATTATGCAAACGAAGGCAAAAAAACTTTAATCGTTACAACGGATCCCGCTTCAAATTTAGCTGATGTTTTTGAAACAGAGATTGGACATAAAATTACTCCACTGCTTACAAACTTATGGGGAATGGAAATTGACCCGGATAAAGCAACGGAAGAATATCGTGAAAGAATACTATCGCCAATGCGTGCAGTTATGCCGGAAAGTGTAATGGCAGTATTGGAAGAACAATTCAATTCACCTTGCACAACGGAAATCGCTTCATTCGACCGGTTCGTTGATTTTATGGTTGCAGAAAAAGAAGGTAAGGGGGAAAAATATGATGTAGTAATATTTGACACTGCACCAACGGGGCACACAATCCGTCTTCTTGAATTGCCGGTTGATTGGAGTAAGCATATTGAAGAATCTGCAAAAGGACAAGGAAATACTTGTATAGGACCGGTTGCCTCTATTCAAGAAAATAAAGTGAAGTATGATGAAGCAACAAGTTTGTTAGGTGATGCCGAGAGAACTACTTTTATGTTTGTTCTACAACCGGAAGAAACTTCCGTTTACGAAACGAAACGATCATCAAAAGAATTAAAAGAAATAGGCGTTAAAAATGTTGAATTGATTATTAACGGAATGCTGCCGGAAGAAGTATGTGAACATCCATTCTTCAAAAGCAGATTTGAAATGCAGCAAAAGTATATCAAAATTATTGAATCTGATTTCCCGATTAAGATAAGAAAAATGTATCAGCGAGACGGAGAAATAAAAGGCATTGAGAGAATATTAAATATTGAGAAGGATTTGTTCGCTAATGCTAATAAGCAAACGTATATAATTGGTAATAGAGAATTGTTAAAAGCAGAGTTCGAAAAATTCTTTCCGGATTCGATTAACGAAATAATAACACCGAACGGCAAAACAAAATCTATTTTCTTTACAGGTAAAGGGGGCGTTGGTAAAACTGTAATTTCGGTAGCAACGGCTTACAAGTTTGCAACAGGGGGATATAAGACGCTATTACTCACAACCGATCCGGCAGCACATATAGGTGAAGTGCTTGAACAAAATATTACCGACAAAATTCAAAAAATTA
>JAMCWE010000177.1 GCA_023475265.1 Bacteroidota bacterium | reverse complement strand
TGATATGTAAACTACTTTTCCGCGTGACAGCAAAGATATCCATGTAGCGAGATCATTGATAGCACTGTATTGCTTACCTTTATAGATCCCAAATTTTTCAATTAGGTCTTTCCTCCTGAACATCGCGGTAGTTGGCTCTCCAACTACATTTGCACGACTTATTAGCATATAATTCCCAAGAACTATCCCATCCATAACCGTGTCTTGTTCAAACAATCTTTGGGTAGCTGGAATATCCGGCATTTCATTCCCTAAATCATCAACTACTTTCCTGTATGACGTTACAATTGTAATTTCTTCTTTTTTATCTGCCAAAAAATAGTTCATCATTTTTTCTATCTTTTGTGGGTGAAATAGGTCATCATCCATGAGGTAATTGATATAATCTCCATTCGCTAAGTTTAAACATTTATGCCAGTTTTCAACGAACAAATTCTTTTCATTTTTATAATAGTGAATTTTAGTATTATCCACTAAGAAGGGTGTGATCATATCTTTCACTTCATCATTAGTACTATCATCGCATATAATAATTTCTATGTTTTTATAAGTTTGATCAAGAACACTTTGTAATGCTAATTTAAGATAATGGGGGCGGTTATAGGCAGGAATTAGCACACTAACTAAAGGTAGTTGTTCATTCAATTTTATATGAAGCTCTTTCAGGGAAATTAAATTCACGTTTACTTCATCCAATTCAGATTCTAAGCCCGCATTATTTCCGTGTGCATATTTTGTTAAAATGTAAGAAACATAATTTATACAATTTTGGACAGCATCCCTATAAACATTAAAATCCTTGAAAAATCCTTTCTTAGGTGCTTCTAAAATAATATGAGCATAATCAGCCGTTCCTTGAATAATCATCTTATGTGAATGTAACTGCTGTCCATGGTGAATCCGAAAATAGCTTAATGTTTCAGCTATAAAAACAATCTTCCCTTCCGCTAACAAATTAGCCCATGTTGCCACGTCAACATTACAGCCATATTTTCTTCCACCAAACATTCCAAAGGGTTCTTTTAGGGCTTTTTTTCGAAATAATGGAGTAGTGGGTTCCCCAATACGGTTAAAATTTCTAGCTAATATAAAATCCCCAAATAGTATTCCATCAGAAATAATATCTTTATCGGATAATCTTTGGGTCACTGGAATATCCGGCAATTCATTCCCTAAATCATCAATCAATTTCCTGTGTGAAGTCACAATTGTAATTTCTTCTTTTGTATCTGCTAGAAAGTACTTCATCATCTTTTCTATCTTTTGTGGGTGAAAGAGGTCATCATCCATTAAAAAATTGATATATTCTCCTTCAGCAAGGTCAAAAAGTTTGAGGTCATTTATAAATTGCCCCAAATTTTCTTCATTTTTTAAATAACGAATATTTGTGTTTTTCTCAGTGAATGTCCTTACCATTTCTTGAGTATCAAAATTTGTACTATCATCACTGATAATAATTTCAATATTTTTATAGGTTTGTCCCAAAACACTTTCTAAAGCTAGTTTCAAATATTGGGGTCTGTTATAGGTTGGTATCAGTACGCTGACAAGTGGTTGAAATTGTTTGTGATATTGCTCAACAAAGATTAGTCTATTTTCTTCGTACCCACTTCTAACATTCTCAACACCGTTATCATGTAAACACCATGGTTGCTTTTGACCCGGTACCCCTACTTCATATCCAGCTTTTAAAAATTCAAGGCTCTGCGAAACATCGTAAAAATTCCATTCTGTGAAAATATCTTCTCGCCACGGCAAATCATATTGAGTAGCCATAATGAGGCCATCAATTGCCATTACACTCTCATAATCCGACTGTGCAGTTTTAAATTCAATTAGTTGCATGTTTCCAGTCTGACTATCATAAACTTTTCCAAAGGTTTCGTTGCTTTCCCACCACAAACCGTTAGCAGGTAAAGTTTTGGCGCCTACTACTCCCAACAAACCTAAATCGGTGTTTTCATGAAAAAGCTTAAGAACATCAACTATGAAACTTCTATTTAGTATAAAAACATCTTGATGAAGGTACACTTTATATTTTGCATCACTGCTTCGCATAGCCTCGTTATATCCGTTGAAAATGCTAGTTGCTTGTTTGACGGAGATCAGTTCAACTTCGTGCCCTTCAGGAATTTCAAGAGATTGAATATACTTAACACATTCCTCATATTGCCTGTCATCATTAACACAGGTAACAAAACAAATCTTTTTATCATTCATTATTTAACAGCCTCTCTAATGTCAAAAATCAATTGTTCGACTTCAACATCTTTATCAGGAATTTCCAGCAAATATTCCAATGCTAATTCATGCTCCCCAAAATTATATAAGATATATCCCAGATTAAACAATGTATCGTGATTTGTTGGATTTATTTCTAAAGAACATTGCAATAAGGGGAGAATATTATCGTGGTTCCCCTCTTGATAAAAATTCACCGCCAATAAATTTAAAAGATTATCCTTTTGGATTGTCTCTTCTTTAATTTGTTCAATCAATTGTTCAATCATGATTACCCTATCGTTAATCATTTGCCCAACCAAAGTTATACTCTCATCAGTTTCAATCTGGTTTTCAATTCGACGAAGTGCATATTTTAATTCTGTACTATACAAGCGGTTGTTGTCTAATTCTTGCCTAATCTGATGTAACAAATTAACTACTTCCTCATCAGAATTTTCAATTCTTTCGAGATATGATTTGGCAAGCTGTTTTTCACCAACCAAGTTAAGTACATAGCCTAAGTTAAACAATGTAGTTGAGCAGTTTAGATCCAATTCTTCCGCAGCAGAAAGATATGGTATGACTCTATCATACTGTTGGACAGCGAAATACTTAATTGCAAGTAAATTCAGCAGATTTACTTTTTCTGTCATTTCAGAAATAACCACAGCAACAATTTTTTGGATTTCAAATTGGTTCAATATTTTTAAACTTTTTTCCGCCTGTGTTTCAGTTTGGATATTTATCAGAGCTTGTTTAATGCTAGAAGTGCAATCATTCAGTTTTGCAGTTACGAGGAAATGAGTTATTTCTAATTGATTGCTTAAATGTGGATCAACAATTTTACTTAATCTTTCAATTATGATTTTGTCATCATCTGAAATAGGGATAGTAATACCCGTAAAGAAAAGATCTTGAAAACCTGTTTCTTTAAAAATACGTTCGATTTCAAACAAGGTAAAAAATGAAAGCTGATCCCTATGTGCTTCCCAATAGCCCCTTAAGTTCCTAACTTTGGAATAATGCATTAAATTGGGGATTCTTGCAAGAATCTTACCCTCTGGTTTCAGAAACAATTTAACCTTGGATAAAACTTGTTGAGGATCTTTAGAATTCTCCAATACATTTGTAAGTATAATGTAATCAAAGAAGTTATCGGGATATTGAATCTCCTGATCTTCAATATTTCCTACATTAATCTGCGCAAATGAGATTGCCTCTTTGGATGCATAAATATCAGATTCCAATCCAAATAACTTTGCATTTCTGTATTCATGTTTTATTTTTAGTAATGTCCCCCCGCAGGTACAGCCTATGTGGAGGACAGTTAATTCATTCTCTTTCGGTGTATCCATAAATTCAATTAATCCTTGGTGAATTAAGGCTGAAGTTGAGGGGCTGAATCCCCATTTCTCGATAAATTTATTCTCATTAGTTTCTAATAACTTTAGAAAGCTGGAGGCGTTGTCTCTAAACGAGGTACTGCCAAAGTGATGAATGAATGTATCCCTACAAAGAAATAGTCTGTAACCTTCTTTTCGAATCCTTAAGGAATAATCATCATCCTCGAAATTGCCCGGTGTGAATCTCTCATCCAAATAGCCAATTTTTTCAAAAACCTCACGTTTAAAAAGTACACTATAGCCGATTAATTTTAAACGCTCTTCCCACTTGTCTGGATCCTGAACATTATACTTTTTCGCGAACGTATGCATCTCTTCAATAGATTCGTAATTCACCGGAATCGTTTGGTAATAAGAGGAGTTGTTTGTTACAGGACCTACAGCTCCGATATCATCAGAACTGTAAAGGCAACGGACAAGATTGTCCAACCAATTGTGAGTAACAATCGTATCGTTATTCAACAATAAGATGTTTTCACCGATGGATATTTCAATTCCCTGGTTACAACCTTTTGGAAATCCCATATTCGTTTCGTTAAAGATGGTCTTAACATTATCTTGTTGAGTCAACCATTCTCTCGTTCCATCCGTGGAACCGTTATCAACAACAATAATTTCATATGTACTAGATTCAGTATTTTGTTTTATGCTTTCTATGCATAACTTATTGTATTCTAATTTGTTATAGGTAAGTATTATAATACTTGTCTTCACAATTTCACCTTTTCCTACCGAAGTTTTAAGAATCTTGCGCTTAAAGTACGTCTTCGACAAGTAAAACATGTTTCCTGTCCATTATTTCGACAAAACCCCTAAAAAGGATACATATTTCGATCATTTCTTTATGCGATATGCCTTTCAAGTAGGACTGAGGATTTGCACCAATTGGTTCGTAAGGCTACCAACGTCAAAAGAAAGACTCGTTTCTAAAAAACGTTATGTAAAAAATAACTTTCTTATTTCAACTAAATTTATAGGTAAAATGTAGTAGCTTCTTTATTAAGCAAATTGTCCACTATTCAAACATTTCGGGTAGATAGTCAAACAGTGTTTTGATTGAGATTAAACGAAAGATCGTCATGCAGTGGATTATATGCACATGCGCGTTTAAGCCTGTTTCTTCCGTAATTCAGTAAAAACACGGGTGTAAAGTATCTAACAAAAATTTTTTATTATATTCTTTGATACTTTCCTTTGGAAAATGTCTCTCCAATAAACAATAAATATTTTTCCTATTTACTCCAGCGGGACTCATTTCTAATGATGAAATATTATATGTAATTCCAGCTATTTCTTATAATCCATAAACACAGCGGGAATGTTTCTGTTCTCTTGATAGGAGTTCTTTATAGTTTTACCTTGCTGAATTTTTTGAAGTTGATTAGAAATAAATGATGAACGGAGTTGTAATATATTAAGAAATAATTTATCTTGATGGATTAATTCTTCCCACAATGAAATAATTCGTTGAATCACACGATATAATTCCATGGATTCTTGTGATTTATTTAAAATTTTTAACAAAGGATTCCACTGGGTCGGCAGCCCGTTGTTTTGGCATTTATCAAAAAACATACTCACTTTCTCTTTTAATTCAAGGAATATTTGCATTCTGTCATCTACAAACCCAGTGGATAACTCTTCATTTGATTCAAGGATATAACGTTCATTTTTCATAAATTCAACTAACTTTTCAATGTCTAATTTGATTAGTTGAGCTAACTCAGTCAAATCTTCTATATTCATATTCTAAGCCTCTTTTTGAAGCATCTGAATCACTTGATCCCATGTTTCCCTTAAATCCTTCATAAGTTCTAGCGTATCATCTACTTTTTGTATACTTTTCTCTAAATCTGCTTTAATAAGCCAATCATGCATAAATTCGTATAACTCTCGCAAATCCTGACTAATCGGATATTTCATATTCAAAGTGGTATTTAATTCATCTACAATGTTGACTGCCTTGATTATGTTTTTATGTGCTTCAAAGAAATCCCCTGTTTGAATGTGACTTTTAGCAGCATTCATAAACCGAATGCTACCATCTAAGAGCATCATCAATAATTTTTCTCGGCTTGCCGTCTGGATCGATGTGACTTGGTACTGATTCAACTTTTGTTGTGTAAGCAAATTGGGATTCAAGGCACTTTCCTCCTAGAATTGAACTTTATTGAGCCCTGCCAAGTTGTTGACTGAACCAAGAAGACTGTGAATTCATTTGACTAATTGCTTTTTCCATCGCTGTAAATTGACTCCAATAACGATTTTGCGCATCGTTCAGTTTTCGATCCCAGCCGGAAATTTCCGTATTTAGATTTGTTATTTGCGTCCCCAGATAACTTGTATCGACCAAATCGGTGGATGCCCCTGCCTCGGTTGATACGCGGCTAATTGCATTGCCAAGAGTATTATACAACTTGACCGCCACTCCATTTTGATCGGAAGTAGCCCCTTGTTGCGTAAACATCTTAATCAC
>JAMCWE010000219.1 GCA_023475265.1 Bacteroidota bacterium | reverse complement strand
ATTTTGTATTTGGAGTGGCAATATTGAACTATTAATTCAACATTCTTTAATAACGACGGTGTGAATTCCATTGATTTGGCAAAAATATTTTTTATTACTTCAGGGATATATTCATGCACAATCGAATTCCTAAGCTCGCGCATTTCAATCATTTTACCCGCATCGGCAATTATTCCTTTCTTTTCGGCAAGGTTAATTGAATCCCTAAGGGTATCGGCATCGTCAAGATCAATTGAATGAATAGACCTGAGTATTTTTTGAAGTATAATATCGTTTAATCTCGCAAAACGCGACGCAAGGTTTTCAAATGTATCTAATTCTTTTTGTGTATATTTTTTCTTAATGCCGATTTTAATACATTTTTTGAAGCTGTAATTCAGAACGGAAGAAGCATTATTCATCAATTCCAGTTCACTTTTAAGAAGTATTATTTTTTTATTCATGCCAATTTTATTGATGAATCAAATATCAGGTCCACAAAGGGATCGGATTTATCCCGTTTTATTATTAAATCTATTCTTTGATCGCCAAGTATTTTTTTTAGTTCAATCTTTATTTTCAGATTTTCATTAAAAGTCAGTTTATTCGAAAAAACAAGTAAATCAATATCGCCCCCTTTTTTGTCGTCATCTACGCGCGAACCGAATAAATATATATCTGCATGTGTGTCATATTTCATAATGACCGTTTTTATTTTTTCTATTTCGTTCTTCCTTAACCGCATTTCATTTATCGCTAATCATAAATGTAAAATACAATGTTTTTGAAAATAAATCTATCAACCGCCTTTTAGATTTATGATTTATTATTGTCGATTCAATATTAAGAATAAAAAATCTTAATCTTACAAAATTCATGCTTCATTCCTCAAATCTTACATTACTTCAATCCGCGCCTTTTACGTCCCGATTCTTTCAATCGGGAATCAATCCTAAAATCCTCAATTCCTACTCGCCGTCATCCAACCATGCATCCATTCCCTACAACCAATTACAAATGACCATCAACAACTTTCAATTCAAAACTCAACATTCAAAACTAATAACTCAAAACTATCAATACACCCTCCTCTTCTTCAATTCTATCTGAATAGTTCCGAATGAGAGCCGCACCTAACAAGAATTAACGATTCGTTTTCTATTTTATAAATCAGCAAAAAATCCGGCTCAATGTGGCATTCTCTGAAATCTTTATAATTTCATTTTAGCGGATGATCATGGAAAGTGATTTCTAAGCTTTTTCCTTCTGAAAGGGACTGAATAATTTTTCTGAGTTGCAGTAATCTCTTTTGGTGAGCTAAGACTTTTTGAAAGTCTTTCTTAAATTTTTTAGTAAAGACAACGCTTAACGTCAAGATTTCAAATCCACAAATAATTCATCTAAAGAATTATATTTTCTTGACAACTCTCCCCTCCGTGCTTCTTCAATTGCAGCTTTGGTTTCTTCATTGGGAATATTAAGAGAAAATGGTAAACCACGATATAATACAACATTCTTATAGAATAATCTTACTGCTTCTGATTCTGATAAACCAACAACTTTAAATATTTTTTCTGCTTTTTTCTTTAAACCGGGTTCCAATCGTGCCCTTACTACAGCGGTTTTTATTGCCATTTTTAAAAACTCCACTATGTTTCACATCTGTGCTACAAAATAAATTAATCCCGTGAATAAAGCAACTCCGTTTTCTTCCCCATGCCAACCTTCCAACCTGTCCCGCGCCTGCCCCGCTGCTACTTAGCGGAGGTCCCGATGCTTTTTATCGGGAATCAATCCTAAAACCTGCCTGCCCCGTCTTGGCGGTGGTCCGGTGAGATGCCTTTGATTCCTTATCTCACTGGATCCCACAATCCTCAAAACATATTCATCAACTTTACCTATAAGCATCTTTTCTATGTTTTACCTTATAAATTTTTATAGACTTAGAAGGTTCGTCAATTCCAAAGAGTACTCTATAATCCCCTATTCTTATCCGCCAAAATTTTTCTGAGTCTTTTATTTTCCTGCTGCCAGGTGGGTGAGGATTATCTGCAAGCCCTTTTATTCTTGATATTATAGAATTGAAATATGCAGCGGGTATTTTACGCAAATCCTTTTCAGCAGAACTCTCTAAATATATTTCATACATTAGAATTGTGATCCGCTAAAAAATCATCGAGTTTTCTGAACTTTAATTGTTTGCTCTTCAGATTTTCTATAAATTTTATATCTTCCACATCTTCCAAACGCTCAAGCATTTTGTTATACTCAGCAATATCTAATATAACTGAGACAGGTTTGTTGTTACGGTAAACGACTTCCGGGGTTCTTCTATTTCGCTTTCTAGTTTTTGTTGACATTGTGTTTCCTTTTTTAAAAATATTCCTCTTTAATATAACAGTTATTGAACTTTAGATAAATGAGAAAGTACGGATAATATACCATCATCAATATTGTTTTATACGCTGGATGTTTTGCTCTCAATAACAAAACTTGTCGGCAGCACTGTGCAGAGAGCAGAGCGCATAAAGTCAAGTTAAGGATTTTTGTGGCAAAGCCATCCCTTCGTAAAAATTTGATATTTTTCTACAGAGAACATCCAATTGCTCAAGCAAAATATTCATTTCATCGTTGCTGATAAGTTGCCTTCTATTAAAAGGAATGTTGGTTTAATGGAATATTGGAAGTTTAAATATTAATGAATTTCCTGATCCCAGGTCCCTTCTTTTCTTTTTAACTGCAAAGATTTAATTAGATTAAGTAGTTTATTTTCAACTGAATAGTGCGATTTGTCTAATTCTTCAAATGTTTCTTCATTAATTTGCCTTATAGATTTTAGACCAATAATTCTGGTCATTAGTTCGCCTGATGAACCTAAAGAAATACTAAGAAACTGTAAATATTCATTTATTGATCTACGACAATAACCTTCTGCAATATTTGAAGAAATAGATTGTGCTGCATCTAGTATCTGGGCTTTTAATTTAAAATCCAACCTGTCAATTTTTAATAGAATATTATTGACTAGCTGAAACAAATTAATCGCATCATTCCAAACATCAAGCTTCATATAACCGCGATTAAGATTCTTTCTCTCTGTATACCCCATCACCTCAAAACTCCATCACTCCAAAACTCCATCACTCCAAAACTCCATCACTCCAATACTCCATTACTCCATTTTTCCACCACTCCACCCCTCCATTTCTCCAATACTCCATCACTCCATTTTTCCACCACTCCACCCCTCCATTTCTCCAAAACTCCATCACTCCGCTACTCCCATCAGTACGCATTCTCATCACCCTTCAACATCTCACATATTTTTTAGTCAAAACAATTTATTTCACTTTCTTAATAATTCTCGCAGGTACACCAGCAACTATTGTATTTGGCGGTACATCTTTTGTAACCACTGCCCCAGCACCAACAATCGCATTTTCACCTATGGTTACACCACACATAATAGTGGAAGAGGAACCAATCGAGGCTCCTTTTTTGACAAACGTCTCAACAACTTTCCAATCGGCTTCGCTTTGCATAACCCCTTCTTCAGTTGTCGATCTAGGATATTTGTCGTTAATAAAAGTTACATTGTGCCCAATGAAACAGTCATCCTCGATATGAACACCTTCACAAATAAAAGTGTGAGTAGAAATTTTGCAATTTTTTCCCACAGTAGCATTTTTCTGAATTTCAACAAAAGTTCCGATCTTCGTATTGTCATCTATCTCACATCCATATAGGTTTACGTAGTCAAATATTTTTACATCTTTGCCAAGCTTAACATTATTAATATTCTTTTTTTCCATTGTTACCACCATTTAACTATTAATTGATTTCAATCATTTTCCCTTTGGCTTTGATTGACTTTTCAGCTGCCTCCAAAATTTTCACAACTTTCAATCCATCGTCAGCATTTGTTAACGGTTTTCTCCCTTTTTTGATCGAATCTATAAACTCACTTACACCAAGACTTAATGCTTCCGTCTGATTGACTTTCGGAGAGTGCATGTCACCAATTCTATACTGCACCAAGGCTTCATTAATTTTTTCTTTATTATTCATTTCAATGCCACTATCGTAAACTTTGATTTTTTCAGAATTCTCCATATCGTCGAATACCAGCATTTTCTTAGTACCGCCGATTAGCATCCTTCTAATTTTAACGGGTGAAGTCCAGTTAACGTGAAAGTGTGCGAAACAATTATTGTCAAAGTAAACAGAGATATAGGCAATATTCTCGTGGTCGTAAAAATTTGCTATACCGTTTGCGCAGACACCAATTGCCTTTTTACCGGAAATAACATAATCCATTATCGATAAATCGTGGGGTGCTAAATCCCAAATTACGTTAACATCATGCTGGAACAACCCAAGATTCACTCGTACGGAATCAAAATAAATAATATCACCCAGTTTGCCCTCATCGACAAGTTCTTTTATCTTTCTTACAGCCCCTGTATAAACAAAAGTATGATCAACAAAAATATTTACATCTTTCTTTTCCGATATTTCAATTAATTCAATAGCTTGCTTTGAATTTGCTGTAAAAGGTTTTTCTATCCAAACATGCCTACCGGATTCCAATACTCGTTTTGCAATTGAGTAGTGCAAAGCGACCGGCGTAGCTATCACATAGGCATCACAATTTTGCCTTAGCAAATCATCAAACGAATCTGTTAAACTGACCTGGGGGAATCTAGAATGAATAAATTTAAGTCGTGCTTCTTGTAAGTCGCATCCGATTACTTCTTTTACATTTTCATTGCCCGAAAAATTTCTAACCAAATTGGGTCCCCAATAACCTAAACCTACAATACCAATTTTCATTTCTAAGCCCTCCGAATAGTTACTTTACCAAATTTTTGAGAATTCTTCTGTTTTGTTAACCTCATCTTTACAGCTCAACACTTAAACTAAGCACTTATAACTGCTTTTATCTCCCTCCCCTCCCGAAAATCATTACGGGAATCGTCTTTAATACTATCTGAAGATCAAGCCAGGGTGACATATAATTTATGTAATATAAATCAAGTATAATAGAATCATTAAATGAAACGTCGCTGCGGCCGGATACTTGCCAAACACCGGTACATCCTGGTAAAACATTGGCCCTTCTCTTTTGCCAGTTATCATAATTTTCCCATTCATAAGGCAAACAAGGTCTCGGTCCCACTAAACTCATTTCCCCTTTGATGACATTTATCAGCTGAGGCAGTTCGTCGACTGAAGTTTTTCTGATCAATTTTCCTATCCAGCTTAACCTACTTTCATTAATAATTTTCGTATGACCGTTTCCGTCAGTTTTATTATTTTTCATGAAATCAATCATTTTCACTATTCTTTCAGTATCTTCTCCATCGCTAATCCGCATTGATCTGAACTTATAAAATATAAACGGTTTCCCGTTTTTCCCGATTCTTATCTGCCTATAAAGTACAGGACCTTCTGAAGAGATTTTAATGGCAATGGAAATTAATAACAGAATAGGCGATAGAAAAATTAGACCAATGATAGAAAAGACAAAATCGAAAATCCGCTTTAATAAAAATCCGATGCTGCCATTCATTCTTGGAGAAACTTCAACCACCGGCACATTAGCGTACGATTCTAACTGAACTTTCTTAGGGAGTATGTCAAACAACTGCGAATTAAGTTTTACAGAAGCGCAAACTCTATTACAGAAATCAATTAAGTATAAAAGACTTTCATAAGAAATGTTATCGATTGATATAATTAGTTCTTCAATCCCGTAAACTCGTTTTATCTCTTCTAAGTCGTTTGTATGTCCCAAGTTCTTCTTACCCAAATGAATTAATGTTCCGGGATGATACTGATCGTCTATAAAGCCTATCAATTCCAATCCATAGATTTCCTCAAAATTTACTTTTGTTGCCAACAGTTTTCCAGATTCACCTGCACCCACAATAGCAACTTTGCGCCTCGTCGGCAAATTAGCGGTATATTTCAAATATATGGATCGAATCAGAAAAACTCTCAACAAGACCAAATTTAGAGTAGTCAGAATAGCTATTGAAACAACTAGTAAACGTAAATCAATCATCAGTGAAAACTTAAGCAAAAAGGAAAATAGAACTAGTAAAAGGACACCATAAAAGATCGACTTAACAATTGCTACGATTTGAGCTGATCGTGAAAGAAAAATATTTATCTTATAAAGTTGATTATTTTGAAATAGAATTACAAAAATAAAAGGAAAGATTAGAGAACTTAATAAGAATGTATAGCTTACATCTAAAATAGCAGGGTGCTGTGATGAAAGTGACACATGTAAACACCGAATCAGGAAAAACCTTGATTCATAGAATGACGCTAAGACGATTACAAAATCTAAGAAGGCTAGAATAAATTTAAGCTTGGGTAAACGCATTTTTACCTAATAGTGATTAGTTTACAGTGAACGGTGAATTGTGGATGGTGATAATGATTGCGGTTATGATTTACTTTTTGAGACTACGAACCAAACCGCTTAGCAATTTTTGTACAATCACTAATTTATTTTCGATAACCTCAAATTTTGAAGTACTAATGAATTTTAGCCTCAGAGCAATTTCTAGCTGAGTATCTTTTTCACTGAGTGAGCCATCTCCTAAATCTAAAACCAGCTCGCAGCGTCCAGAAAACAATTTTTAACTAATGGACTTATTTAGTGATCGCGTAAAAGAATAGAGAATTTTGGAAATTTCTTCAAAATACTGTTCTACAGTTTCAAACTCTTTCATATCAATATACTTTAAATCTTTACTCAAAAGTATTTGATAACGCAATTCATTTAATGAGCCTTTTGCTATCGATAAAAAATTTATAAACTCCTTTTTACTTTTTCTGCTATGCCCTTCGACTATGTTCGAGGGAATTGAGATGGCTGCTCTTCTCATTTGCGAAACCAGACCAAATTTTTCCTCATTTGGGAAATTTTTTGTTATGCTATATATGAACAGTGCTAGCTGATGAGCTTTCTGCCATAAAATCAAGTCTTCAAATGTTCTTACTTTTTCACTCATTTTTTTCCCTTCTTACTGACCGCTGACTACTGAACGCTGTATCCAGTCTACTTTCTAAAGAATTCCTTTATCTTCTCGCAAACATACTCAATCTGTTCGTTTGTCAATTCTGCAAACATGGGAAGAGAAAGCTCTTGTTCAGCTAATTCTTCTGAGACGGGGAAATCACCTTTCTTATATCCCAAATGTTCAAAGCATGGCTGCAAATGTAGCGGTATAGGGTAATGCAACCCCGTTGCAATTCCGTTCTCAGCTAAGAACTTCTGTAGTTCGTCTCTTTTCTTACTTCTGACTTCTGACTTCTGACTTCTGACTCTAATTACAAACAAATGATGCACATGTCTCGCATACTCCATCTCCTTGGGAAGCTTTATTTCCACAACATCCTTCAGTAATTCATTATATTTTGCCGCAACTTTTCGCCTGCCATTCGTCCAATCTTTAAGGTGTTTTAACTTTACCCCAAGTACTGCACCCTGTATCCCTTCCATTCTGTAATTGTGACCGTATATTTGGTGAACATATTTTTGTTCAGCGCCATGATCACGAATCATCTTGAATTTTTTACCAAGTGCTTCATCATTAGTCATAACCGCGCCGCCTTCACCATAAGCGCCAAGATTCTTGCCCGGATAAAAACTAAAAGACGAGGCAATTCCAAGTCCCCCAACTGGTTTATTCTTGTATTGAGCGATATGCGCTTGCGCACAGTCTTCGACAAGAAAAATTTTCTGCCCCGAAGTTTTGTGAATAAAAATTCCTTTCTCTCTCAATTCAAAATTCTCAATTCTCAATTGTTCGATTATTCCATCAATGTCTGCCGCTTGCCCGTACAAATGCACCGCAACAATTGCTTTTGTCTTTGGAGTAATAGCTTCCGCAATTTTCTTTGGATCGATATTGTAACTCTCAGCATGGCAGTCAACAAACACCGGAGTAGCACCGCACAACGTCGCACCCCAAGCAGTTGCAATAAAAGTGTTAGCCGGTATTATAACTTCATCCCCATGCCCTATGCCCAATGCCCAAAGAACCATGTGGTTACCATCCGTACCTGAACTCACACCATAACAGTATTTTACATTATGAGTTTTTGCAAATGCTTCTTCAAATGCTTGTACTTTTTTACCCAACACATAAGCAGTATTATCTAATACATCGTTAATCTCTGGTAATATTTCATCTTTAATCGTATTGTACTGCTTTTTCAAATCAAGAAATGGAATCATAGCAACTCCTAAATTGAAATGGTTTGTAACATTAGATTATTCTGGTTGGATAACGTTTTTGAAGACATTTTCATATTGAGTGACAATTTCCTCCCAATCATATTTTCTTTTCGCTAAGGATAAACTTCTGCTTTGATATTCAATAATTAGATTCGGGTTATCCATTAGAAATTGCAATTTTTCCGCTAAAGAATCAGGCGAATCTTTTTCGAACAAAATACCGCCGTCTTCAAGCGCTGCACTTGTTTCTTCTGCACTATTCGCTACAATACAGTTGCCTAAAGCCATGGACTGCAATAAAGATGGTGAAGTACCATCAGAACGAAAAGGATGCACATAAATATATGCATTGGACATATATTCTCTGTAAGCGTCCCCGTATTGAAAACCCGTGAATATAACTTTAGGATTATCGCTATATCTTTCTTTCAATGCGTAGTAATAATCCTTATGGTAGTGAGTATCCCCTACCATTAATAATTTTTTATCTGTATTTAATTTAGAATATGCTTCTAAAATAATATCTGGTCCCTTATCAGGCACCATCATAGCAACAAAAAGAATATAATCATTCCCTATCAAACCCCATTTAGATAGATTATTTCCTGGTGGTATTTTATTGAAATCGGCGCCGTAGTAAATTAATGGTGTGTCCTTTTGAAATCTCTCTTTAAACCAATCGTGAATTGGTGCATTATCAGCAATGATTTCATCAGCAAACCAAATTGCAAAATTAACTGATAATCTTAACATAAATTTAGCAAAAATATTCCATTTCGGCCTTTTCCAATCTGGACCATCAATTAAAACAACTGATTTCTTTTTTGAAAAGATTAATAAAGGTAGTACAAATGAGTTTCCTATTCCATGAAAATTCAAAACATCGACTTTATCTGTCAACAAAACGTGTAGTGTAGATAAGAATGAATGAGTTATAGTATCAAAATTAAATTTATTTAAAGAAGGAAGGACTACACGCTCTATGCCCTTATAATATTTTTCATCAGTACTGCTAAAATGTTTTCTACAATATACAACCACTTTATGATCTCTTGTTACTAGTCTTTCTCCTAGCTGCTCAAAAATTGTATCACTCCCACCAAAATTTGCGGGTACACCTCTATTGCCCAAAAAAGCTATTCTCATAATGAATTTTCCAATGGAACGAGTTTCTATTTATTGAATGCAGTTCGGTAAACATTCACAAGCTTTAATGCTAACTTTCTAGGATCAAATAAAGAAATCCTATTTGAACCATTCATGATAATGGAAGTCCGAAGATTAGTGTCTGTTATAACCTTCTCAGTTGCTGAGATTATTGCGTCCTCATCTTCGGGGTCAACAATCAAACCAGCATTTCCACATACTTCAGGAATCGAAGTGCGATTGGAAGCAACAATTGGAGTGCCCATTGCCATAGCTTCTATAAGAGGCACACCAAAACCTTCAGCAACGGACAGAAACAAAAAACAAGAAGCGTTCCTATATATTGCCTGCAGTTCCAAAGTCGAAAGATTCTTTAAATGCATAACTAAATTTTCGGATTTATCTTCTACAAATTTTCTCTTAATCTCTTGAGACCCGAAGTCGTCTGGTCCAACAAGTATTAACCCATCGATTAATTCTTATTTTTTTAGTTTTTTAGTTACTCGAGCAACAAGCGGAATATTTTTTCTGGGGTCCAATCTGCCAACGGTTAATAAATATCTCTTAGGGAGTCTTGTTCTAATTTCGGACCAATTATTTTCTATTCCATTTTCGTTCGGATACAGCCAGGAACTTCCAATGCTTACAGGAACTACGTGGATTTTTTCATCGTTTATTTCGAAATGATTCTTTATTCTTTCTTTCGAATAATTCGAAATAGTAATTATCTCTTTTGCAGCCTTTGCGGAGCTCTTTGCTAAAAAACTAAATTGCAATCTTCGGAATCTAGGTGTAAACTCTGGAAAATCTAAATAAATCACATCAGGGATGGATAGAACTAAAGAACTTACTCCTTTAAGTGGTCCATAATAATTCATATGTAACACATCACACTTATCTCGAAAAACCATCAAAGGAAATACACACTGAATCCTAGTTATGGGTTGTTTTATGGGTATCCTATAATGAGAAAAATGATTTGCCGAAAACAATGCTTTACTATTCTGTGGATTAAAACTATATAATACGTATTCATTATCAGAAGGTAATTCACAAATAAGATTATTCCAAAGCGAAACTGTGCCTTGATAGGGTCCATCTATTGTATGTATATCTATACCAATTCGCATTTCATGAAAATTACCTTTTATTATAAAAATTCACGCCCATAATCATATATATTGTCCTATATGATACAATTCGATCATTTTTTCACTTCATTGTTTCTCCTATCTCGAAGTACTTTCGCTGGGATTCCTGCCACCACACTATATTCTGGAATATCCTTAGTTACAACACTTCCTGCTGCAATTACGCTTCCTTTTCCAATTTTCACACCGTCTAAAATTATGCATCGCGATCCTATCCAACAGTCATCCTCTACCACAATCCCTTTTCTGTTTACACCTTGCTCAGAGATTGGAATATCTATCCTATTAAAGCGATGATTTTCTGAATGAAAACATATTCCTACTCCAGTAAGTACATTTGAACCTATTATTATTCCCCCAGAGGCGCCCAAAAAAGCATAATCATTGAGATTCGTTCCATTACCTACAATTAAACCAACACCTAAATTTCGTAAAACCCCAGTACATCTAATTACTACTCCTTTTCCTATATTTACTGCATCTCCCAACCGTACTCCATTATGAGATAGGCTATCAATAATTGAGTCATCCCCGATAGTCACTCCACGACCGATTGTTAAAAGATTTTTATAAGGCAGAGTTATTCGATGCCCAGTAAAAAGTAAAAACTTCGAAGAGTTACAACCTAATCTTTTGATCTGCCCTCTTAACAGCATTATAAAGCGACGAAAAAGGAATTTAATAAGGGTAGTAGTCGGTATAGATAAATCAAGAGCATACCCATGATCCCGCTTTGACCAACGTATTAAAAATTCAACTATTTTTCTTATCATTGCTAAGTTCGCTTAATTTATTTACGAATTCTTGTACTTTTACCTCCCAAGATTGTGATTGTGCGAATTCAACTCTTTTCTGAGCCATAAAAACATCCGTATCAGAAACTGCCTCATCTAACAATAAAATAAAATGCTCAGCTGAATTTGCCACTTTAATCATAGGTACGAGTTTTTTTGCTTCTGGTATGTTGGTGCTTACAACTGGCTTTCCTTGACTAAGATATTGAATGGTCTTTATTGAATTCATACCTTTAACGTAAGAATTCATCTTATAAGGAATAATACAAACATCAAAAGCTCTTATGAAAGATGCTACTTTTTCTTTTGGGACTGTCGGAACGTAGTAAAAATTTTTATAATAACTTAATTCTTCAACGATTCCATCGTACTCAGGTCCAACGAAAACAAATTGATAATTTCTCCTTTCACTTAGAATTCTCTTAATAAGTATTACATCTAAAGGATTTTTCGAGATTTTACCAATAAATCCTACCAAAGGTTTCTGTAGACCACTTAATTCTTTGAGGTCATTCGAATCTAATTTTTTTGTGAATAGCTCCAAATCAATTCCATGAGTAATTTTCATAATGTTTCGCGCATATGGTAGGTGTTTTTCGTATAAGTGATCAGATACAACAATTGTCAAATCGACTTTTGAAACAAGTTCTTTTTCTGCAACATCAATGACTTTTTGAGATGAAATATCCATTCCATAACCAAGTATCTCATCAACGCAATAATAAACCGATGCTTTATGTGGAATCGTGCTTATTAAAGGTGCGGCCATAAAATCGAAAGTAACAATAGTAATGTCATGAAAAAAAAGTTTCTTCAATTCTCGTCTAATTTCCGAAGCAAGTTTTTTCTTATTAATTCTATTAATAGCACTGATACATCTATCCAGAGGAATACGTGGTAAGGGTGAATAAACGTACAAATTTTCTCCCACTTCTCGAGTTTTATGATGGCTAGAAAGCAATCGGCTAATTTCTTCTTTGTACTTTATGAATGAGATAATGCTTGGTTCTTTTTCACAATATAGAACTCTCCCATTTTTCGTCAAAGCTGTAGGAAAGTAATGCCTTGCATACCAAACAAGTTGATCATAATATGCCCAACTAAATACTAAAAACTCCTTAAACTCCTTATCCTTCTCCATATACACCTTTACTATTTCATCTGTTATTAGCTTTATCAACTGTTTTTGTTTTTTTCTGAATCATGCAACTCTAACAGAGCAACTATCGTCCAGAAAATAACTGCTACAAAAGGTGTTTGCCATACAGGATAAAAGAACCCACCGAGTATTATCATTGGAGCAACACCAAACAGTCCTAAAGTCAATGATTTCCAAAACTTATCAATTGGTTCTTTTAATTTTTTATACGCCATCACCAACACAGAAATAAATATTACTAGATAGCTAAAAAGTCCAAAATAACCTAACTCACCTATAAGAGCGGTAGCATCCATGTCAAGTTCTTGCCCAATGTCTTGTTTCCTAAATCCCAAAACCTCGTTCAGTCGCGGAGTCCCTAAACTAAACCCTGCTGAGCTAGAATACATTCCTGGTCCAAATCCTAACAAGGGCGTAATACTTTCGTTGTGAAGTTTTTCTATCGTTAAAAGCGAAAAGAGAAAACGCCCTGTACCTTTTTCACTCAATTGATCTTGCATCCTCTTATCGAAATTAAAAATTAAGGCGACATCTGGGTTAAGTTGAGATACAAATAGAAATATAATTAAGACCAGCGACATCAAGGATAATGAGTAAATAAGCGCTTGCCTTAAATTGATTGCTAGTGTTATAAAATAAACAAATCCCATACCTATTGGAAGAAGGAGGAGAGCAAAATTTGCAGAAGTTAAAACTATTCCAATACAAAATAGCGTGAATAACAGAATAAATGTTGATTTTGATAAATATTCACTTTGAAAAAATCCAAACGTAAATACCGATGCGCAAGAAAAAATAAAGCCAAGAACATTTGAAGCACCAAAAGAAAATAACCCAAATGCTGCATCCTCAATACCATAAGGTAGTTTACTATTCCACGAAGCAAGTTGATAAATACAAATCGGAACCTGAATCAAAATAAAAATATAAATGAATTTAAAAATATTTATCTTCTGCTGTTCACTAATCTTAAGTTGAACCACTAAGTAGAAAAATAAAATGAATTGAGTAAAGCTCCTTAAACCCAGCACAGCATTTAATATTGGCGATCTATTGAGGAGCCAAGAACTAAGCCAAACTATTAAGAGAAATAACACACTATAATCCAAAGGAGTCCGATACCATTTAGAGTGTTGAGAAATTTTGATAATTATGATTTTTAGCAATAGAACAACTAGTAATATTTCATCTATCCATAAAGCAGGTTTGGAAAATAGTTCTAATGTACGGGTAAACCAATATTGGATAAATACTAGTGTAACGATAGAATAAACAAAATACAGATCGTCTTTTATGCCTAACAAAATCAGAGAAATTAAGATAATAACAATAACCCATAGGCTAGGTAAGAACATTTGTGCCACCATAAAAATAATTGCACTAACAGCACTTAATACTATCGAATTTAATAAGTTAATTTTCATTCTGAACTATTAATATACGACTGGATAAACACATGCCATTAGTTTTTTTATTTGAGAGAACCCATATAGTGATTATTTCACAACTTCCAATTCGAAGTATACTCTTTGAACAGGAAAAACACATTCCAGATGAGTTGTGTATATAGCGGAATGCTTATTAGCAACCCAAAGCACAATCTTATCATAAAGTGATGGCTTTGTTTTGCGCCATCCCATCTGATACTCAGATTTGATGATCTTAAATGTGACTCTGCTTTTTGCATATCTGTAATTTTTTGCACCTTCTATTAAATAATCAAAACTTTTAAGAGTAAAAGCCCTTTTGTGCTCTGGATCATCATATAAAGAATTGCTAAAACGCGTAGGACTAAAAATAATGATTTTACCACCATTGTTAGTCACCCGCCAAACTTCCTCCATGACTTTATAAACATTATCTAAATGTTCCAAAATAGACACCATATACACCAAATCGAATTCATTATCTCCAAAAGGATATGGAACAATATTCAAATCATGAACAAATTCCGCATCAGAATCTGAAGAAAAATCAATCCCTACGGCATCTATATGTTTCTTATTTTTTCCACATCCTATATCTAGTATCTTCATTGATTTGCCTTTTTGATTTAATTTTATGTTTTCATGAATATTAGTCGTCACATCAAAACTTCTTCCGCTTTGCCGTCAACCAATATGATTACCAATGATTTGCTTCCCCTTGCTGAGACAATCCAATTTATTTTTTTCCAGCAATCCAACGATATTATTTGCCGCTAATTTCCATGAATATTGTTTGATCTTTTCTCTTCCAAGAGAAAGAAGTTTTAGTCGTTCCGATTCTATCATAGCTTGAGCTTTCATAATCTTTAATGCGAGGTCCGATATATCATGTTCGCGAAAGTAAATTAGACTGTCTCCATATATTTCGTGAAGAATAGGTAGATCACTCGCGATACAAATAACTCCACAAGCAATAGCTTCAGCCGGAGGTATTCCAAATCCTTCAAAAGAAGTTGGATACACCATGAGTCTTGATTGGGAAAGCAAACGCCACTTGTCTTCATCAGATATTTTTCCGAAAAATCGACAAGTAATTCCTAGGGTTGAAGCAATGTTTTCTAGATTAAACTTTTCTTCTCCTTGTCCCACAATAGCGATATTCGGTGAATAAGGACATATTGCAGAGGCTTTCAATATTTCGTGTACGTTCTTATGCTTTTCTAACCTTCCCAAATATATTATATCATATATTTTTTTATCATCCCCTTTATTATAACCTGACTCTAAATCCACCCCAGGATAGACAACTGAAATGTCTTCCCGTTCCAACCAAGCTTCAGCATATTTTTTTGATAACTTGGAGTTACTAATGACCATTTCCGAGGACCTTAATGCGGACCGAAATTGTTCCCAACGCTTCCTTATTTTTTTATTCTGATAATATATATTCCATTCTTTGCCAAGTCTCTCCTCACACCAATCTGGTGTTTCGAATATAAAATGCATTTCCTTTGCTTTTGTAAATTTGCCAATACGATGAGATCTGATGCTATCAATTACTTGATACCCAACTATAACATCAATTTTATTTAGCCAACAATAAGGAATTAATAAAAGGTCAATAAGAAAAACTAGTAAATTATCATATTCACGCAAAAAAAACGTACGTCTACTTACTTTTGGCCTTTTAATTATCTTCAATTTTTGATTAGAAGCATCAAGACTAAAATACTTTGGTGAACTACCGAGAACAATTGTAACAGATGATACCTGTTGGGCGATGGCTTCGGCAAACTTAAAAACTGAGTAGGTACCACCCCCTACTTTTTCTCCTGTGTTATCTATAACAAATAATAAATTCATATCAGTTTACCAAAAGGATACGACCACCAGACAACAGACTAATTTCCCCCCAAAAAAAAATAGAACCTATTGGTCAATGCAACAGTTTTGTATATTTACTGCATCTAAGAAGGATATACAATCTGCAAATTGTTTTCTCGATGCTTCACAAGAAAACTTAGCAGATTGCTCTAGCCCTTTTAGTTTAGCCAAATCCCGCTGGTGCGGATCAGAAAACAGAAGAAATAAGATATCAGCAAGCTCTTGAGGATTCATTGGATCGTTCAATATAAATCCTGCATGGCCAACAACTTCTGGAATGGAAGTTCTGTTACTGCAAACAACTGGAACACCAGATGCCATTGCTTCGAGAAGCGGTATGCCAAATCCTTCATACAGACTGGGCATTACAAAAACATCACTGATGTTATAAAAGTCAGCAAGTTGATCTTCGAACGCATAGTTAATAAATTTTACATATTGGGAGAGCCCTAAATCTCTCACCAACGTCAATAATCGATCTCTGGAACCTAACCACTGTGGTTCACCTACTTTTACGAAAAGGAAATCTTTCGTTCGTTCCCTTAGTAATGTTAATGCTTTTAGTGAGGTTTCAATATTTTTCCTAGGCTGATCGGAACCCACATTTAGCACAATGAATTTATTTGAAGAAAATCCAAGTTTCAATCTCAGCTTATCGCGATCCTCATTAGCAATTGGTCGGAATCGATTCAGTTCGTTGCAAACATAAATTACTTTGATTATCGCCGGTTCTACTTTCAACTTGTTGATAATTTCTTTTCTTGAATAATCTGAAATAGTTATTACTTGATCGGCCTTCTTTACCGCTTTGTATAAAAATTGTATAAGCCATTGTTGCATCGGTTTTGGGTAGCGTGTATATACGGATAAATCAATAAGATCAAAAATGATAATAAATTTTTTGCTTTTACACAAAATCCTAAGCTGAAACATTAAGTGTTGACTTGTAATGAGAATAGGTCCAGTGGTTTTACGAATTCTGTGTATAAACAACAATTGGAATGGTATATAGAGAAATTGATTAAAAACTATATTAAGAAATGAATTAAGTCTTTTTCCACCACGTTCAGAGACAATTATTTTTCTATAACTAATTACATATTCAAAAGATTCTAATATTTCATGTAAGAAACGTTTCATTCCCGAAACATTTCCAGTTTCCCAATCAAAAAGACTTATGATTGTTAGTTTTTTATCATACTCTTTCAAGGTTTTAGTTCCCACATTCATTAAAGCGTTTCCCTATACAATGTGTTCCAAAATTTTAGCAGCCAGCCTTGACGCCGTATTACCATTACACGAGTTTGTCAAAACGTTAACAAGATTCTTCCTTCCTTTTTCGTCAAGAGATCTATCCTCAAGATAAGAGTTTACGAATCCAAATAATTCTTGCTCATTAGAAGCGAGACGGGCACCTTCTGACTCAATTACCGCTTTATAGTGAAACTGATGGTGCCTGATAAGTATCTGTTTCCGAAATCTCTCAGGTTCACTATTGCTAAATGCAATATTTATTACTGGTGTTCCAAAAACTGCCGCTTCAATAGTTATTGTGGATGCAACGTTTATAATAACATCTGAGTATTTTAAGGACGAAATTAAATCCAATAACCCCTCCTCAGAAGTTTTCCATGATGTCAAATTGTAGTTGGAGATTGGAATATCTAATATTAACCGGCTATCAGATTCGTACTTCTTATACAAGCTTTGATCATCTAATGGATGTACACGACAAAGAAATTGAACCGGCTGGATAATTTTTCGATCCTCAAGTCCTTTTAAAAGGAGATCGATTAAAAATGTATTATCTGTTGTAAATGATGGTGGAGATGTAGCCATTGTAATTAGTCTTTTATTCTGATCCAAGTTCTTTCTTTTAAAAAAAGAATTTCGCTCCTCATGATATTTCTCCATGAAAAAAAAATCAAAATGAGGAGGTCCTACTACTGAAATTTCGTTACTCCTAAATTTGTGCTTTTGCACAGCCACTTTTACCATCTCATTGTTCCAAACAACTAGGTGCTTGGGTCTATCACCCATTGAATATTGGAGGTTGTCCCAACTTGCAAGCAAACAAAGATTTTTTATTTTTTCGAGATTAGCTGCGATAAGAATAGGGACTTCAATCAGTTTATGCGCTGTAGTAATCACAACCAAATGAGGTTGAGAATTCTTCAGTAACCTGCGATAGTGTGAAATCGGCAAGAAAATCGAAAGCAAATTGCGCCATATGAATGCGAAAAATTCGCTCGATCTAAGTAAAATAATAAATAATTTCTTATCATTAATGCTATAGATTTTTCTACCCAAGCGATTTAATCTAACATCCAGCATTTTTTCAAATATTACTTCTATCTTGGGAAATTCATTTCTATAATCTCTATCATCAAAAAACGGCGTTACGATAATAAATCTAACATTATCCTTCTCAGAAACTTTAGAAAGAACACCTGTTTTTACAATATCTCTAAAATGGCTTCCTGCAGGGAGCGATATAAAAATGCATCTTTTATTTTCCATATTCATAAATAGATTTTATTAGAGGGGACAATTCTTGAAGTGTAGAAATCAATGTTACCGCTTGTTCCTCGAGACTATTGAATTCATTTTTCACCCCAACAAAGTTACACCCAAAATATTTTGCCATTTCTAAGTCCACAAAGCCGTCTCCAATAATAAGCACTTCTTCCGGCATTATATTCTCTATCGTCAAGATCTCAGCTAAACACTTAATCTTAGTCATGGGAAATCCGTAAATTCGTTTGAAATAGTTTTCCATTGAACGTGTTTTAATTACCCGCATAAGTGAATCAAAAGGAGTCGATGAAATTAAATATAACCGATATGTCAGGCAAAGTTCACTCAAACAATTTCCTGCGCCGGGTATTTCTGAAACCGTGGCTACACTAGATTCCACAATATTACCGTACTTATTAACATAGTAATCAATCATAGAACTGGTATCTTTACTCCCATTACCGATATTTAACTCCTCGACTACTTTTCTGATAATAAAGAATCGAGATTCTTCTCTATGGTTTTTTAACACCTTTTTAGCGATTGACCCTGCTTTGCTGTTTTCAGGAAACAATTCGAAAAACGCTTCATATTTAATTTTATTCGAATCGACAAGAACACCATCGAAATCAAAAACAACTATTTTAAGCAATCCTTTACTCCTTGAGACAATATCAATCAAATTGATGCACACCCCAATTGGTCAATTTTGTTTTCCGTTGTTCACGTGTCAATCTATTAATTGATTTATCTTCATAAAACGAGTCATCGTTAAAATGTGTTGTCGAGACTTCCTCAAAAATGACACCACTGTTTGTCCAGAACTTATGCCAAACCCCCTGTTGAACTATAAGGGTGTCACCTGGATAAAGAGTTTTCCTATTTCCCTCCATTTCCGTCTCTAGAACACCCCACAATACTTGAAACGTTTCTTCTTTCTTTTTGTGATAATGATAGGGGTGCTGTTGATTTGGTAATTGTATGATCAATTTCTTGCAATAGGCTCTATTGATGACATCAATAATTACTGCACCAATTTCCCTAAACTTTTCGATGCCATACTGGTGTGAAAATTCGACAGAGAAATCATTCCCTACAACAACTCTTGCATTATTAATCATTCCTTTTATCTCATGAATCGTTTGATATATAATTTCTTTTTTGGAAGGAGCTCTATTTGCAAGTTTATCACTTATAGCCTCATTCTTTTCATAATCGCGATCAGATACACAATCTTCCTTCCATTCACCACTCCTTAACTGCTCTGGTTGAAGCGGCATAGCAAAGAAAACGCTCGATTTTTCAATAATTGATCCCTTTTCAATCTTATGTGCAGCATAGACACCACGCATTAGAGATTCTAATGCAGTTTCTTCTGAATGATCCACAGGTGGACGAGACTGAGCGCCACAAGCAATAACAGAATTCTGGTATGCTTGTAACCATTGTGCAATTTGTTGAGTCGTAGATGAATAGCTATTAAGTTTTAATTTCTCGGTTTCAATACCAACATGTCTCTCAAAAATTCTGGCTCCTTTTGCATAGGCAATACCGATCGCAATTAAGTTCTCGGGTTCCTCGTGTGTAGAAAAACCTATTGTAACATTTGGATATCTATCACGCATAATTGCAATTTGATTTAGCTCTAATTTTTCCAAAGGCGTTGGATATATTGAAACGCAATGCATCAATGCAAAATACACTCCTCGATGCTGGAAAAAACTTACCACATTGTCTATCTGTTTTAAGTTCAATCCTCCCGTAGAACAAATCACTGGTTTTCCAGTTTCAGCAATTTTAGTTAGCAAAGGCCAATCGCTTGCAGAGCAACTTCCAATTTTCAAAACCTCTATGTCAAGATCCATCAACCTATCCACCGAATTTTCATCAAACGGTGTACACATTGTAATCATTTTGTTTTTCTCAATTTCACTACATAGTGTTTGAAACTCAAGTGAAGTTAGTTTTGTAGAAAGAAACCTTGTGATGTGTTTGTTGGAATTATCGTTTTTAAAATTTGGATGAATAAATGTATCTAAGTCACGCAATTGTAATTTAATTGCAGCTTTTATGTTATACAAATTTGCTACATCTGAAAATTCTCTGATAATCTTCAGCCCATGTTCCAAATTACCTTGATGGTTATTTGCCATTTCAAAAATAAAAAGATCGTTAAAATCAAACTTATTATTCATGATTTATCTCCTACGGCAAGTTTAATTTAATGTTTGGAATTATTAGTATTGATTTTTTTAAAGATCAATTCAGCAAGCGTTAGATCTAAATAGTCATCAATATCTATCGAAAAAGATGTATCCATCAGGAAAGGAATGATCTTATTCCCAGACATCGAATTCTTATTCATAATAGTTTCATACCTAATGACGTCAATAGAAGCATTCTGCCAATAAACCGTGGGAAGTTTTTGACGCGGTAAATTAAATAACTCTTCGTCTTTCATACTAATCAGGGGTTTTAAATACCCATCATGTATTTTCCACATTTTGAACGGAGATTGTGAGGGCACACAAATACTTCTTAATGAATCAGCACTACTATCATCTATTAAAATACCGATTGCTTTATCAATATCTGATACTTGGCGAATCGGAGCTGTTGGCCGTAAGTGTACAATAATATCCGGGAAATATTTTTCATGAATAGCAAGCCATTTTAAAGTATGTTGAAAAACCGGAAGATCCGATGTGCTATCTTGTGCTAATTTTTGGGGTCTTATAAATGGAACTTCGGCACCGTATTTTTTTGCAACCTTGGCAATTTCTTCACTATCTGTTGTTACTATGCATCGATTGATACTTTTTGATTTCAGCGCTTGAATAATGCTATAAGCAATCAATGGCTTGCCATCAAGATTTACTAGGTTTTTTTTAGGTATTGACTTAGAACCGCCACGAGCCGGTATAGTACAAAGAATTTTCATAAATAATTATATTCAATTAATTTTTTCATAAATAAAGTATTCTACATCTACGATTTTATCGCCAATTTTTGCCTTGTTAGTTCCTTGAATTTTATTTAAGATTTTACAATTGGTCTTAACATTATTGGCTAAAAATATTGAGTCCCAATATTGTCTAGGTTGAATCGTTGCATGATATTCCAATACATTATTTTTTGAACTTGAGTTAAGAGAGATTGTACAAAATATGTTTTTTTTTGAGACCCGTATGAGTTCGGAAATGGCATTACCTACGTTTTTGGGGGGAATGTGTTCTAAAACATCAGTGCAAAACACTAGATCAAAAGAATCATCTGGGAAAGGAAGCGTTTCAGCTGGGGCACAAAATACTATACCTTTTTCGTATAAATCTTTTAATTCATTTTTAATCAACCAATCGGAAATATCTGTTCCTTTTGCATCGTACCCTAATCTGATAAATTCACGTAACGAAAAACCTGATCCGCAACCAACATCAAGAACAGTTAGAAATTTAACATTATCAATTACATATTTAATTGCATAATCAAAACCACAACGCGTTATATGATTATATTTGTTATAATAACGATTATATTTCAACCGTTCATGCCAAGTAATACTCTTGCTGGGTAGATAGTTCCAGATTTTATCCAAGTTTGATAAAAAATGTCTTCTGACAATATGCAAATTGGATTTGATAATATGGCGGATTTTAATTCGTTTATTAATGTTATTTGTCACTAAAATAATTTCCTTCCGTGATTATATGATATTTGATATAGTTATTTATACAGTGCGGCATATCGATGCGGTTTCAATCGCAATTTAGAAAAACCAATAAGTTTGTTTATTCTAGTAAACGCTGTTGATGAAAAAATACATACATGAATATCAGGATCAGCTAGATAAAACCAATCCTTTCCTTTTTCTTTAGCTTGCGGATTGTCTAGCCAACCAGTTTGAATAAAAGCACATCCTCCCGGTTTCAAAATGCGTTTGAATTCACGAAATACCTCAAGAGGAGTTGATATATGTTCAATACTTTCAATAGATAGAATTAGATCGAAATAATTGGACTCAAATTTAGCATCGTGAATAGATTTCCTAATAATATATTCATTTTCTACGGGGCTAAAAGGATCAATTCCAATAGCATCATGGCCATCAGCTCTAAGCATTTCTACTCCCAAACCATGTCCACAACCAAAATCCAATATTCTCAATTTTTGTAAATTAAAATTTGGCTCTTTACCTGAAAGCGCCTTCAGCCATGAATAAATCATTGCACTAAACCAGAAGATTTCCGAAAATGCTATTGACGTGAAAAAACGCCATCGTTTTCTTGTTTCTGCGTGATTGCCTGAACCCCATTTAGCACTCCTCATTTCAGAATTTCTAAATTCCTGTTTGGATAAAGAGATACCATCAAGAGCTAGACTGAACAAAAAATCACATGATGAGCAATAATAATAATTGAACCCTTTTATTTGATATCTTACCATAGTTTTCTTAGATTTACAAATTTTGCATTCTATATCGATCACTAAAAACCTCTTTTCTTTAAGACACTCACTAAAGTATCGAAGACGGTTTCCACCCCAATTGCAGCAGCACAACTTTTTGTTGATTGTTGACCTGGATTATCAGAGCTAATCCAACTCTTATCATCATTGCTACCAAATTGATCACATGGCTCCTCAGGCTTCAAACCACAATGTTTATCACACTCTGGTGCGTGAATAGTCATATGGCAACTTCTATAATTGGTAATATAAGGATTAAGATGATATTCTGGAGCAACTCTTTCGAAAGATAAAAGACTCAATAAAAGTATTGTGGGTACACCTACACTTGCAGCCAAATGAAGAGGACCATTTGCATTACCAATAGCCACATCGCATCTGCGTGCAAATTCAGCATGCTCGCGTATAGTCAGAGGTTTCCCATCTACGACTGGAATATTATTTTTACCAAACCATATTGGATTAACAGAATACTTCTTTTGGATCATTAGAGACAAAGAAGCAACCTTTTCATTTGTCCAGGCTCTCATTGCCAATGAATCTATTCCTTCACATAGCAGTATTCGTGGTCTTGGAAAATTTCTAATAATTTTATCAATTTTATTTTTATCATACTGTGATGTATAGATTTTGTAGTTACTGTAATATGCATCATGTTCGCCCAACTTGCCAAATAATATCCGAAGTGGGTTACAAAAACGATTTATTGCCACAGAGTCGATATCCAAAAACTTATCATATATATTTTTTTTTAGAACTTTATTTAGATAATTCTTATTCCATGTCTGAATATTATGACTCTCATAACCATAGCCCTTTAGAAAGTTACCATCGAGATCCTTCTTGCTAGAGTGGAAGTTAATTACTTTGTCTACAAATGGATTTGTGATTATCAGATCAATACAATAACCACTCCCAGAACTTTCCGGTTCCCCCCATATTCGTAAATGCTTTCTTTTAATAAACGGCCAACGACAACTTAATCCTATTTTCATTTTTCTGCGAATTGAACATGTTGTTAACACATCTATTGACGAATGCGGATATTTTTTTTTAAGAGATTCAATAAGCGGTGGGACAAAGAATACAAAATCACCTATTCCGCCAACATGTTTGAGCAGTATTTTCAATTAGATCTCTTGATTTCTTGTTGCTGATAAAGTTCGGGATTCAATGACGGATCATTATACATCTTAAACTGGTAATGGGTTTTGATTCGTTTTTTCCCTTGCAAACAATCCGCTATTAATTGTTCAACGCACAAAACCAGATCGTCTCTTTGATTTTTAAGAATCTCGAGTTTTTTAAAGCACCCCACTAGGTGATCATGTTTGACATCTTTCCGTTGTGTTTGTTCAGCCATGTGATATATTTTAAGAGAAATAATTGATAATCTATCTAAAATACTTCCAATGGTCTCAGAGTTTTGCGGCACATTAAAATCATTAAATGTCACATTTTTATTTTTAAAAGCCTCGATTATTAACCTGTCAATTTCTTCGATGAGATCATTGCGCAACTGATTTAGCTTGTCAATTGCTCTTTTAGCGTCGACAATAATTTTTTCGGAAACATCCATTCGCCGGGCAATGTCTTCTTTATGCCAAAGGTTGAAATTAACCTTATGTTCTTCAAGAATTTTCGTATGAATTTGATTAAACTCAATTCGTTCATGCCATTCCACGGTCGCATCATGATGCCACAATAAACAAAATTTATTATGATAAGCAATAATTTTCCCCATATCAATTATTTCATTGTAAATCATAAGGTTCCTTTTTCGTAATTAGTTACAACTCGCTTCAATTTGGCTATTCACCTTTCTTATGCCAAAAACTCTTTAGAATATTTCGAAACTTTTGTTTTATATAAACAAACTCATTAATTCTAAATATTAATCCTAAAACAATGTACAATGGCAACATCGTAATAAAAAGAAGAATCAGTTCAAAAAATGGATTCGGAAGAATTTGCCGAACGATGACACTGCTTACTTTCGACAAAACTAAAACTATGACAATAAGAACTATGTACCTCAGAAAGTCCCATTTGCAATAAAGTTCTAAAAAAATGGATTCGGAAGAATTTGCCGAACGATGACACTGCTTACTTTCGACAAAACTAAAACTATGACAATAAGAACTATGTACCTCAGAAAGGAATCATCTGTAGACTTGGCTCCAGTTTTAAAAGTCTTTTTGAGAAAAATACGAAAGGAAAAATAACCTATGAGAGGAATTAGAGTGGCTGTCCAAGCAAGCCCATAGATTTTAAACCAAGATACTAAAATAAGATTAATGACAATTGTTGCTACACTAGTTATCATGCTGACCGCAACATTAATTTTGGTGTTTTTTAATGCAAATGGGACTTTCTGAATCACCGCTAATGGTATCATCGTTAAAATACCGGCACTATATATCGACAGGAGATTTGAAATTGTATGATACGACTGATTAGAAAGACTGCTTCCATGGAAGAAAATCTGGATTATGGGCTCGCTCGCTATGCACACTATAATTATGATTGGTGTTATCGCCATAAACATGTACTTTATACTCTGCCTTACCATTTGGCCTACTCTTTTGGTATCACTCGATACTTCATTCAGCAAAGTCGGGAAAAACACAGTTGGAAATATGCTAATCAATACATTTGACATAACCGAATAAATACGTATCGCATAATTTAACAAAGATACGTCACCAATATTTTGACTTGATGCTAGACGATTGTGAATGATTATCGAAACCTGCGTAATTGCCAAGCTAAATAAAAAGGGGAACAAAAGGCTAAAAACTTCACGCAATGTTGGATCATACAATTTTAACTTTGGTTTCCATTTCATTCCTTCCTTTAAAGATACACTAAGGAGAAATAAAAATTGTACCAATGACGAAATCAAGAGGCTGATTGGCAAAACCACTATACCAACCCAATTTTTGCCGATGAATAATATGATAATCATTAACGCGGATGCTGAAAATTGGGCAAGAGCAGTGATTATAAAAATCCCCTTATATTGTAGTACTGATGTAAGGATTATTGACATTGCCCATAGAACATTGGCTGGTAAAATTATACGTAAGAATAAAATTGTTACTTCTTTTGTCTGTTCATTGAATCCTGGCGCTATGAGTTCAACAAAAGGTTTTGCAATGAGATATGCGATAAAACAAAGCAAAAGACTCAATAAGCTTATAGTATTTAAAGTATTCGACGTAAGATCCCATGCCGCACTTTTGTCTTTTTGATAGATTGATGCAAAAATAGGCATAAATACTGCAGAGGTCTGTCCTAACAACATGAATTTTTGAAGAAGATCTGAAGAACTTCTGGCCATAAAAAAAGCGTCTGTCATTTCATTTGCACCAAAATAATGTGCAATAAGTGACTGATAAAGTATTGACACTAAAGATCCAAGAATTGTGAGAACTGTAAGACCCATTACAGGCTTTATACTGGATATTACCCATTTGTCAGCACTACTCATCTATGAATAGTCTTAAGATTATTAAATAAATCCCGGATTCTTTTAGTACCCTCTTCATAGCTATATTTTTGAAGTTCCTTGTACGAGTAGCAAGTTACCTTTTGAAATATTTCCTCAGAGTTTAATAGTTGTCGCGAAGTTTCCAAAGCATTTGCATTTCCAATAATATCATTAAATGAGAGGCTTGGAAAAAGCTCAACCTGTCGCCCTGAATTTACACCAATGCACGGTGTCCCAACCGCTGCAGCATCTGTTGGGACTCTTCCATTTGTCCACCAATTGTCCATATTAATAATCAACTTACTCTTGGACGTTTCGGACAGATATTGTTCCCAGCTTAATCTTGGCAGAATTTCAAAACGTGCATTTTTTAATACCTCAAGATTAAAATCTTTTGTCCAAATCAGTTTAATAATAAACTGAGGAAAATCACTCTGAATCTTTTTCGCTAACAAGGCAGACCAGACATTGTCTATTCTTTGAGTTGAGGCCCCTATAAAGATTACATTATCTTTTTCAGAGTTAAGTTTAAAGTATTTCCTAGTGTGTTTTT
>JAMCWE010000266.1:2840-26874 GCA_023475265.1 Bacteroidota bacterium | reverse complement strand
TTTGTATTTGGCTTAAACATTTTTTCCCGGATTAGTGTAGAAATTTGTCATCAGGAATTTATTTAAATATTTACTTCTATAAAAATATTTTTATTAAATTATTATACCCTTTTTAGAGTGAACTCATAAATAAAAATTGTTTTAACTATTCTGCATTCTTGTTCTAGGCTGCCGATTAGCGCAACGTCAGGCGGCTTATGAAAAGAAAAAATCTGTCAAGGATTGGTCAATGATAGGCAATGAAAATCCATAGGAACTAGTAAAAAATGTATTTCTAGTGAATTTGTTTTCAAGTTATTCCCATCAAATCATTACAGCCATAGTTTCTTTAAATTTACATTAAAGATTTACACTTCTTAAATACTACTATCAAATTAAGGAATGATTAATGAAACATATTATATTAGGAGCCGGCGGGTCAATAGGGACAGTATTGGCAAAGGAATTAATTGCAAACAATGAAAAAGTGAAATTAGTCTCCCGGAAAGGAAATAATTTTCCTCCGGCAGAAAGTGTAATTGCCGATTTGAATAACTTTGAGCATGTAAAAAATGTTGTTGATGAAAATTCAACTGTTTACCTTGTTGCAGGCCTTAAATACGATATTAAAGTCTGGGAAGAACATTGGATGAAAATAATGCAAAACACAGTTGAAGCATGTAAATCAAAAAATGCAAAGCTGATTTTCTTTGATAATGTTTATGCGCTGGGAAAAGTTAATGGGAAAATGACTGAAGATTCTCCAATAAATCCTTGCAGCAAAAAAGGAGAAGTGAGAGCAAAACTTTTCGAATACTTGCAGTCTGAAATGAAAAGTAAAAATTTAAATATTATCATAGCACGCGCCGCAGACTTTTACGGACCTTATGCAGTAGCGTCAAGCATTCCAAACATTTTAGTTATCGATAAACTCATAAAAAATAAAAAGCCTCAATGGTTTGTTAATGCAAACGTAAAACATAGTTACACATTTACTGAAGATTGCGGTAAAGCTCTTTATCTTTTATCGAAGGATGAAAAAGCTTTTAATCAAGTATGGCATCTTCCGACTACGTCTCCAGCATTAACTGGAAAAGAATTTATTGATATAGCAGCAAAGAAAGCTGGTTCATCAGCAAAATATTTTATTCTTTCCAAGTGGATGATCAAGCTTTATGGATTTATTGATAATAATATTAAAGAAATTCATGAAATGCTTTATCAAAATGAATTTGATTACGTATTTGATTCTACTAAGTTTGAAAAGTACTTTTCGTTCAAGCCTGCTTCATATGAAAAGGGATTAGAAAGGACGATAGAGTTTTATAGACAATCTTTAAAGTAAAATTTTACGTTGAGCATATAATGAAAAATTTTGACGGAATAATATTCGACGTTGACGGAACACTTACTTCAACAATGGAATTAATCCTGGAATCATTCAGATACATTTCTAAAAAATATTTTGACAAATCATTAACCGACGAAGAAATAATGAGTCTATTCGGGCCAACTGAAGATGTAATATTGAAAGATTGGGCTGGTGATAATTATAAAGCTGTTCGAAAAGATTATTACGATTATTATTCAACTCATCACCACATGGCTGATCTTTATCCGGGCATTGAAGAAATTTTATCTTACATAAAATCAAAAAAAGTTCTTCTATCAATCTATACTGGTAAAGGAAGAGAAGCCGCAACAATTACTCTTAAGAAGCTTGGTATTTATGAATACTTTGATTTAATGATAACTGGTGATGATGTAAAAGAACATAAGCCATCTGCTGAAGGAATAAACCAGTTTGTAGAAAAATATAAATTGAATAAAGAAAGAGTATTAATGATTGGTGATTCTCCGGTTGATGTTAAAGCATCAAGAGCTGCCGGTGTTAAAGTTGCTTCTGTTATTTGGGATGATTATGCAAAGAAGACTAAAGATTTATTGAAAGCCGATTTTTTATTTCATGAAGTGAATGAATTGAAGAAATTTATTGAGGAAAACATATAGCCAGTCATTTGTCATTCATGGTCATTATTGTCATTCATAGTCATTTATCGTCATTGATTAATTATAGAATAGTCATTTGTTGTTATTAGAATCGTCATTAATCTTTCCAATAGATTTTATATAATTATTAAGTTTAACTCCTATTGTTTCTAATTCTGTTACAAATGATAAACAAATTTTCTCTTCAATTAATTTTCTATTAAATGATTTTCTTAGCCAAGTTTTCGTTTCAAATAATGAACCTCTTGAATAATAACAAAATTGTTTATTCTCCTTGTAAAAATATCTACCGAAACCTTCGCTTAAGTTCGCTGCGACAGAATCCGAAGCTTTAACTAATTGTTTACCTACAGTATCCTTACAAATTGATTCCGAATTATTTTTGAATTTTTATGTTATAATAATTTCATATTTATTTTTATCTTTGCCCTTAAACTTTTGGTTTTTCATAATTCATTAAGAAATAAACATAAGGAAAAATATGTCGCAAAATAAAAGAAGAGTTGTAGTAACTGGAATGGGTGCTTTAACTCCAATTGGATTAAGTGTGGATGATTTTTGGAATGGAATGATGGCGAGTAAAAGCGGATGTGCGACAATTACAAGCTTCGATACAACCAGGCTTGATACAAAGTTTGGATGCGAACTTAAAGGATTTGAAGTAACAAAATATATTGATAAAAAAACTGCTAGACGTATGGACAAATATGCTCAATACGCTATGGCAGCTTCTATTCAAGCAGTTAATGACAGCGAACTTAAACCGGAAACTTTATCCGAAGATGAAAAATCAAGAATCGGTGTTGTATTTGGCAGCGGCATAGGCGGAATTGAAACTTTTTATAATCAATCCGTAATCAACCATACGGAAGGACCACAGCGTATTTCGCCATTCTTTATTCCTATGTTGATACCAGACATCGCCAGCGGATATATTTCAATTCATTATGGATTCAGAGGGCCAAATTATTGTATAGTATCTGCCTGCGCCACAGCAAACAATAATATGATTGATGGCTACATGCTCATACAAAATGGAATAGCTGACATAATAATTACCGGAGGAAGTGAAGCATCGATAAATGAAATCAGTCTCGGCGGTTTTAATGCTTCAAGAGCATTATCAACAAGAAATGATACCCCGGAAACAGCAAGCCGTCCTTTTGATTCAACTCGCGATGGGTTTGTAATGGGAGAAGGCGGCGGTGCTTTAGTCCTTGAAGAATTAGAACACGCTAAAAAAAGAGGCGCGAAAATTTATGCCGAAGTAATAGGAATGGGACTTTCCGCAGATGCCTATCATATAACTGCACCTCATCCTGAAGGAACCGGGGCTATACTTGCAATGGAAATGGCAATTAAAAATTCCGGCATAAAAAAAGAAGAAGTTGATTACATTAACGTGCATGGAACTTCAACTCCGCTGGGAGATATTGCAGAGACAAAAGCAATTAAAAAGGTTTTCGGTGAACACGCATATAAAATGAATATATCATCTACGAAAAGTATGACAGGACATTTGCTAGGTGCTGCTGGTGCGGTTGAGGCGATAGCATCAATACTTGCAATAAAAAATAATATGGTTCCTCCGACAATTAATTTTGTAAATCCCGATCCTGAGTGCGATTTAAATTACACGTTTAATAAACCTCAATCGCGAGTGGTTAATATTGCGATGAGCAACGCTTTTGGATTTGGCGGCCATAATACTTCTGTTATTTTCCAAAAGTACATTGATTAGTTAGAAAAATTTTTTTTTATTATTTTGTTAAGTAATCAATTCTAATAATATAAAAGGTAAAAAATGGATAGATCAATGGTTACTACAGCATTTACAATTGACGGTTACAGAATTGTAAAAAATCTTGGAATCGTTAGAGGAATAACTGTTCGTTCCAGGAATATTTTCGGAACAATTGGCGGAACATTACAAACATTGTTTGGCGGCAATATTACCCTGTTCACTGAACTTTGCGAAAAAACACGTGAAGAATCTTTTGAGCTGATGGTTCAACATGCCGATACAATAGGCGCAAATGCCGTAATCGGAGCGAGGTACGATACCACAGATGTTCTGCAAGGAGTAAGCGAAGTTCTTTGTTACGGAACTGCTGTTGTTATTGAAAAAATTTAATGCATTATTTTTTGAAGTGAATTTATTTTTCGGTTTAGAATTCTCCGGTACAATATTTAAAAAATATATGGAGTTAACATCAAACCCACTTCCATTAAAAATTCTGAACATTATTTTTGGGGAGAAAATTGTGAAGGCTGGCATCATGTTAAAAATGATGACCTCAGCATAATTCAGGAAAAAATGCCTCCCGGCACCTCTGAAGTAAAACATTACCATAATAAATCAAGACAATTTTTCTACATTTTATCCGGTGAAGCTATAATGGAAACTAATGAAGGGAAATTTATTTTGACAAAAAATGAAGGTATTGAAATACCACCAATGATTCCTCACAAAATAATAAATCACGCTGAAGAAGCTCTTCATTTCATTGTAGTCTCTAATCCCAAAAGCCACGGTGATAGAGTTTTGATAGAAGAATAGTAATGAAATAAATTTCTTGTTTAAATTTGTAGGAAAGAAATTTTTCGATAAATAAAATAATGGTAAGTAAATCTCCAAATAAAATAAACGTCAGCAGTACAACAACTAAGCTTTTAATCAAGAACATGGTATGCAACCGCTGCATTAAAGTTGTTGGAGATGAACTTAGAAAGATCGGGATCGATGTCAGAAGTATAACTCTTGGCGAAGTAGTTGTAAATGGAGTCAAAGATCAATTGCCTATTACTAAGATAAAAAATGTTATGGAAGAAAACGGATTTGAATTAATAGAAGACAAAAGTGCAAAGATAATCGAGAAGATCAAGCTTACAATTTTGGATTTGGTTCGAAGCGACAACTTGCAGCAACCATTACATGAGAATTACTCCGACATCATCGTTGAAAAGTTAGGACTTGATTATCACTATCTTAGTTCTTTATTCTCATCCGTAGAAAATATTACAATAGAGCAGTACATAATCCTTCAAAAAATTGAACGTGCAAAAGAATTATTAAAGTACGGCGAACTAACTTTAAGCGAAATTGCTTACAAGCTTGGCTACAGCAGTGTACAGCACCTTTCAAATCAATTCCGAAAAGTTACCGGCATGACAGCGAGCCAGTTTAAAAACATTACCGAAAACATCAGGAAACCGCTTGACAAACTAAAATAATTACTCCCACCTAATTTTCATTACTAAAAAATCATATAACATTTTTCTAAAATTTTGTAACACTTCCCTAAACTGTAAATATTAAATTTGTATTGAAAATTAAATCACTATTTCAAAAAGGATTAATAATGAAAATTCAAGAATTTAAGATTGAAGGAATGTCCTGCCAGCATTGTGTAATGGCAGTTAAAAAAGAACTCAACAAGATTGAAAATATTAAAGTTGAAGACGTACAGATTGGAAGCGCAAAAGTTCAATACGATGAAAACAAGATTAGTGATAAAATTTTAATAGAAGCAATAGAAGAAGCCGGATATAAAGTAGTGGACTAAATTTTCTTATTGCCGCTAAATTTGGTTTTTAAAGGATAATTGAAATGGAAGCTAAAGAAATAAAAACATTAACATTGCCAGTTGAAGGTATGACATGTGCAAGTTGTGTTGCGCGAGTTGAAAAAGCTTTAAAGAAAATTGATGGCGTTGATAATGTGAATGTGAATTTTGCAACTGAAAAAGTTACACTTTCATTTGACGATGATAAAGTAGATTTAACAAAACTTGCTTCAATTGTTGAAGATGCCGGCTATAAATTAGTAACACCGGTAAAAGAGGAGCTAATATCAGAAAGCACTGAGGTTGATTTATCGAAGACAGAAAATCTTGAACATAAAAAAGCTTATAAGCAATTAAAGCAGGAATTTATATTTGCAGCAGTTATGTCTATTCCAATTATGTTTATAAGCATGGTAAGCATGACAGCCTGGTTTCATAAACTTATTCCGATTCCAATGGATTATGTCGACAGACTTCTTTTTCTCGCAACAACTTTGGTAATGTTTATTTCAGGCAAAAGATTTTTCTCAATTTCATGGAAGCTTCTGAAACATTTTTCTGCCGACATGAATACTTTGGTTGCAGTTGGAACAGGTACAGCTTATTTATACAGTACAATTGCCATTCTATTTCCCGAAATACTTTCCTTAACAAATGCACATGATCATATTTATTTTGATACCACGGTTACTATAATAACGCTCATACTCATGGGAAGATTATTAGAAGCACGCGCTAAAGAAAAAACTTCTAATGCTATAAAAAAGCTTATTGGGCTTCAGCCAAAGAATGCACGGGTAGTAAGGGACGGAATTGAAAAGGATATTCCAATTAGTGACGTAGTAAAGGGAGATAAAATAATTGTGCGTCCGGGAGAAAAAATTCCAGTTGACGGAATAATCATAAAAGGCTTAACTTCGATAGATGAATCAATGATAACCGGCGAGAGCATTCCGGTTGACAAAAATATTAATGACAAAGTTATTGGCGGAACAATTAATAAAAACGGAAGCATTGAAGTTAAAGCTACAGCTGTTGGTAAAGAAACTGTTATTTCACAAATCATAAAAATGGTTGAACAAGCGCAGGGTTCTAAAGCGCCAATACAAAGCTTAGCTGATAAAATTGCATCCGTCTTTGTTCCTATTGTTATAAGTATTGCTATTATAACATTTCTTCTTTGGTATTTTATTTCGGGAGTTGCATTTACAATTGCGATGATAAACTTTATCGCAGTACTTGTAATTGCGTGTCCTTGTGCATTAGGATTAGCAACTCCAACGTCTATAATGGTTGGAACCGGCGTTGGGGCTTCAAACGGAATTTTAATAAAGACTGCGGAAAGTCTAGAGCTTGCTCATAAAATAAATACAGTTGTTCTGGATAAAACCGGAACAATTACTTTGGGAAAACCAGTTGTTACCGATATTTTATTATTTAACGGACAAGCTGACCATTCAAACAAGTTTGATGAAAATAAATTTATCCAACTAACAGCTTCTATTGAAAATAAATCAGAGCATCCTCTTGGAAGAGCCATTGTAGATTATGCAAAAAAGAAAAATATTTTTTTAAGTGAAGTTGAAGAATTTCACTCAAATACAGGATTTGGATTAACCGGTATGGTTGAAGGTAAAGCAGTTGCCATCGGCAATGCTTCAATGATGCAAGAATATTCCGTTAATATAAAAGATGCAGAAGATTTTACTTTGAAATTATCACAGCAAGGGAAAACGCCAATATTTGTTTCTATAAATGGTGAGTTGGCAGGAGTTATTGCAATTGCTGATGTTATTCAACCAACGTCCAAAGAAGCTATAGCTCAGTTAATGAAAATGAATATTGAAGTTGTGATGATAACCGGAGATAATGAAAGGACTGCTAAATCAATTGCTGAAGAAGCTGGAATTTTAAAAGTCATTGCTGAAGTTCTTCCTCAAGACAAGGCATTGCATGTTAAAAAATTACAGGACGAAGGAAAGATTGTTGCGATGGTTGGAGATGGAATTAATGATTCGCCGGCACTAGCACAAGCAAATGTTGGAATTGCAATAGGTACCGGAACAGATATAGCCATAGAAACTTCGGATATCACTTTAATGAAAGGTGATTTGATGGGCGTTGTCCATGCTATAAAATTATCGAATAAAACATTACGAACTATTAAGCAAAATTTATTTTGGGCGTTTATTTATAATGTCATTGGAATTCCGGTTGCAGCGCTTGGATTCTTAAATCCAATATATGCTGCTGCTGCGATGGCTTTCAGTTCCGTAAGCGTTGTTTCGAATTCGTTATTGCTCAGAAAAGTGAAACTGAAATAACATTTGTATTATCTTAAATTTAATTCCAATTTATTCCTAAAATCCCAAACACTTCTTTCATATAATTCTAGTTTATTTTGATAAGGGGAAAAACTATTACCTATATTGAATTTGTTATGAGTTAATACTTATGTAAAGTTTTATAGACTTGTATGAGTGATAAATTATATTTATGTTAAAAAAGAATTAAATTTCCGCCACCAACAAATTCTTTATCCCCCACTAAAAGGATACTAAAATAGCTTTTGTAAAATAATTTTACTATGTGTAACATCAACAGCAAATTTGTTTATGCTATACAATATTCAAAATTATTATATGCTAATTACGCAATCATCTTATCATTTTTTACTGAAAGTAAAATCAGTTTAGAATAATAATTATTAAAATTAAAATAAAGAATAAAATAATTTCCCGGATAAAAATATGAACAGTCATAATCAATATAAATCACGGTCAATTTTACAGGAAGAAAATAAGACTCTAACTTCGTTATTAAATTGTCTTGCTGAAGGAATAATTGTTGCAGACAAAGAAGGTAGGTTTATATTATTTAATCTTGCAGCTAAAAAAATATTAGGAATCGGATCACAAAATATAAACCCGGCAGAATGGTCTGAAGTATATGGATGTTTTAAACCTGATAATTTTAAAATATATCCTTCCGAAGAACTACCTTTAACATTGGCTTTAAAGGGTTTGGTAATAGTTAATGAAATAATATTCATAAAAAATCCTATACAATCTAAGGGTATATACATTTCAGTTTCGGCATGTCCTTTGAAAAATAGTAATGGATTGATCAATGGCGCCTTAGTAATTTTGAATGATATAACAGATAAAAAGACAAGCGAAATGGAGCTTAACAATAATAATGAAAGATCCAAATCATTATTTAAAGGGTATCCAATCCCCTCTTATGTTTGGCAGCGTAAAGACGATGATTTTATTTTTGTAGATTTTAATAAATCTGCCGAGGATTTCTCCAAAAGTAATATTCAAAAATATTTGGGTATGAAACTTCATGAAATGTACAGTGACACACCTTTTCTAAATGATATTAAATCAGACTTTCAAAAATGCTTCAATGATAAAAGCAATTTTAAAAAGGAAAGCTCATATAAATTTTTAAATACCGGTGAAGTAAAAGAATTAATCTTTAATTATGTCTTTATAAATCCAGATTTAATATTGATACATGCAGAAGATATTACCGAACGAAAACAGGCAATAGAAAAATTGAAAATGCTTTCAAATGCTATTGAACAAACTGCCGACAGTGTTGTTATTACTGATACAAAGGGAATTATTGAATATGTAAATCCTGCTTTTGAAGATACTACGGGATTTAAGAAAATGGAAGTAATTGGACAGACACTTCGAATCTTAAAATCCGGAAAACATGATAAAGAGTTCTACCGAAAATTGTGGAATGAAATTCTAAATGGAAACACATATAGGGGAATTATATTCAATAAAAAAAAGAATGGTGAACATTACATTAGCAACCAAACCATAACACCTATAAAAGATGAATTTGGAAACATTATAAATTTTGTATCCGTTCTAAGGGATATAACAGAAATGAAAAAACAACAAGAACAAGAATTCCAATTACAAATTGCTCACGAATTACAGCAAAGATTTTTCAATACTAATATTTTTGTTCCAGGTTTTGATATTGCTGGTGCTACATTTTCTGCAGTAAAAACCGGTGGCGATTATTTTGACTTTATTTTTATGCAAGATGGAAGTATTGGAATTGTAATTGCAGATGTTTGTGGTCATGGTATTGGCGCTGCTCTGATTATGGCGGAAACACGTGCCTTTCTAAGAATTATAACAAAAATTGAGCTAGATCCAGGTATAATTCTAACATTACTCAATAAGGAATTATATCTAGACTTAGATGATAATCATTTCGTAACGTTAATATTCGGCCGGCTCGATCCTATTAATAATTTTTTTGACTATTCAAATGCCGGCCATCTCCCTATTTACTTACTTAATGATCATGGTGAAATTGAATCTTCGATGGAGAGCAATGGAATTCCACTTGGGGTTATGAAAGATTACAAATATTCGACAAGTGGGAAAATAAAATTGCAAACGAATAATATTTTAGTTTTTCTTACCGACGGAATAATTGAAGCAAAGGCTGAGGATGAATCAGAAATGGGTTTTGATAAAGTTCTTGATATTATTAAGAATTACCAAGATAGAGATTCCAAACAAATCATTGAGCAGATTTATAACGTAACTCGATCTCACACCAGTAATCAAATTCAAGAAGATGATATAACTTCCATTATTTGCAAAGTAAAAAAATGAAGGATCATTTCGAAAGTTCAATAACATTTTATTAGGCTGTTGAGGTTGTTACAAAGGCACTTCGGTTAGCTCCTTGTCCTTTCTCATCCGTATGCGGAGTTTGCCTCTGTTATTAAGCATATTGTGGTTGGTAAACTTTTCGAACTAATCGTGATTATTCAAGGATCATTATTTTATAAGAATTAAACTTTGCTCTGAACCTACCGAAGCTTTTTCCAAGAATATCATAAACTTTATTGTTAAAAATGAGGTCATGGAAACTTTAAAATCTCTACCAATACATGGATTAAAAGGATTTGGATAATTTTGACTCAATTCATAATTTGCGGGCACATACAAGGATTTATCTTTTACCAGGTTTCCAGTTAAAGTTAAGGTAGAATAATCGGAACCTAAAGCTTGTCTTATAATTTCAATAGTGGATAATTAGTGCTATGAAAGTTTATGTATATCTCCACTTTAAACAGTCTTTAGAATTAATAATTTGAAATATTTTGCCGTTCTGATTTAGTGGTATTTATATTATATAAACCACGGGAAAAAATATTATATATTAAAAAATTGTTTATTCGTTTTGCAAATAGTGTAATTCCATAAATATAAAATTACATTTTTTTATTGAATAATTACTACAGAAATGTTAAACGAAAATTGGAACAAAAACTTATTTTAGGGGTGAAAAAGAATCATTTCAATAAAATGAAAAACCCCCGCATAAGCGAGGGTTTCAGAGCCTGGTAAAATAAAATTTATTTCATTGCATCAAGAACTGTTTGAGCAACTTTAGCATATACAGGATCTGCTTTAGCTTTTAACATACATTCTTTTGCTTTTTTCAGATCATTCTTTTTACTATAAGCAACGCCCATATAATAGTAAGGTCCACCTTCACCAATTGATTTTCTATATTTCAAAGCATTCTCTGCTGCTTCGATGGTTCTATCATATTGATTCGTTAAAAAATAATCTCTTGCCAAATTAAGATAGGCAATATCTGAATTGTTATAGCTTACTGCTTTCTTCAAATACTCAATTGCTTTTTTATTATTTTTACTTTTTTCGGCAGCTGATGCTAATGCGTTATAAGAAAGTGATAAATTGAATTTAACTGCAGCACTTTTCGCTGAATCGTTTTTTGCAATTTCTAAAACTTTCTCAAAATTATTAGCCGCATCTTGATATTTGCCCATACTGTAATAGACGCTTCCTAAATCATTATATGATGCATCAAATTGCGGATTAGCTTTTATTGCTTCTTTATATGCATTTATGGATTCCTCATGATTACCCAACTTTTCTTGCGCAACGCCTATTTGGTAATAGATTCTATAATCTTTATCAGTTTTCAATGCAGTTTCAAAATCAGCTACGGCACCTTTATAATCATTCTTTTGCATTTTATCGAGACCATCATTAAATGGTTTTACAGCTGCCGAATCCATAGTTTGTGCATATGCACTATATGTAAAAAATAAGATTAAGAAAACGTTGAACAATAAACGAGTTACTTTTTTCATGTATAGCTCCATTATTAATTATAAAAAAATTAATACGCAGGTAAGTAATCTTATCCAGCGTAAATTATTTTGAGTTTCTTTTTTCTGATTATGGCCGCAATTCAAATATTTCTACAATTCGGTTTACAAAATATTAGAGTTTAATAAAAAATACAATGATTCTTTTAATCTATTGTGAAGTTTATAACAAAATTTTTTTTGAAATTATAATAGAAGAATACCTCATTGAACAACTTATAATATTTCACTTCCATTGAGACATTATATTATTTATTTTTCATTGTGATGACTTTCCATTTTTCAATTTTTCGAAATGATAAGGAGAAATTAAATGGTACGAAATTTATCGGGAATAATCGTTGGCTATATTGCTATGGCAATATTTATGTTTATCACTTTCACAGTGCTTTATTTAATCCTTGGAACAGAAGGTTCATTCGATCCCGGTTCATTTCATGTTTCAAGTAACTGGATTGTTTTCAGTGTCATATTAAGTTTTATTGCTGCATTAGACGGCGGCTGGGTCTGTATGCTTATTTCAAAAAATAAAAATGCTGTTCTTATACTTGCTGGAATTGTATTGGTGTTGGGAATTATTACTTCAATTCCGAAGATTGGGGCTTCAAGCGAAATTAAAGACAAGCAGCGAATCGGAAAAGTTTCAAACACTGATGCAATGCAAAATGCTGTTCAACCAAATTTTATACTAATCCTTAATCCAATTTTAGGTGCCATTGGAATAGTTTCCGGATCAAAACTAAAAAAAGAAAAGAAACTTCAAAATATTTAATTCAATTTAATATTTAGAAAGAACCGAAGTTTTAATCAAATGAACAAATTTTTAATTCAATATTTTTGAAGAATAAATGAATTATAAACTAAATTTTATCGGACATATTGAAACACCATATAAAAATATTGCTGAATGTCCGCGTAACATTCAGCCTAATGGACCGGAATGCAAAAATTATTTTAGAAAAAAAATATGAAAGCGGATTGCTTGGCTTAGTTGAAGGACAAGAAATCCTTGTGCTTTATTGGTTCGATAATGTTGATCGGAATAAGCTTCAGCAAAATTCCAGACGTACTGGAAAGCTTGCCGGCGTATTTGCTTTAAGAACACCAAACAGGCCAAACCCAATTGGCGCCGCTGTAATTAAGATAAATAAAATAAATGATGGAGTAATTTTTGTACAAGGACTTGATTGTTTAAATGGAACTCCGTTAATAGATATAAAACCTGCAATTTTGGCTGAAAGAATTGATCCAAATTCTCCTAATCAATTTTTCAGATGACTAAAGTTTTATTGTTAATTTTTTTCTTTATGGAATTAAAAATTCATCCTGAGAAATATCATTCCAATAAAAATATTTGCAGGCCATGTTGATTCATGATCTGCAATTAAATTTATTCCTATAAATTGAATACTTGTTTGAAGGTAAATTTTAAATCATCATTTACCGGAATTAAAAGAAGTGAAGGTCGCTGGATGTGAAATTCAGTTAAGCTAATATCAAAGCCTCCGTCAACAATCAGCTGATTATTTGTCCAATTTGAAACTGCGTGTAAATAAACATCTTTAGTTACGCCGTGGAAAGTAAGCTTTCCCCAAATCTGAAGACTATCACCTTTTTGAGTTACAGACGAACTTATAAATCGTGCATCCGGATAAGTAATTGCTTCAACAACTTCCATTGCATGGGAATCCCGGTTTGAATTTCCGCTGTCAAAAGAAGTAACATCTACTTGCACAGCTACACTTTTTACTTGTTTATTTTTTATATCGACGTCTGCCATACAAAATGCATCTTTGCTTGTGGATTCAATTTCGTGCAGTGGATGTGTTAATTTATAAGTTATAAACGATTCTTTCTTTATCGCTTGAAGCTGCTTTATCTGAGAGAATAAAAACGAACTGGAGACTAATAAAAAAAATAAAATAAAATTTAATTTCTTCGACATATTTTCCTCTCAATCAAATTGTAATTACAATCAATGAAGTTGCAAAAATTGCGGTTGTTAAATATCCGGAGATCTGATGAAAATGAGCTTGATCCATATTGAACAATCTCTTATGCCTTATAGTAGAGCCAATAATCGGAGTGATAATCATTCCAAGTACATGAATCCAAGCAAGAGTTTTATGAATAGATGTAGTGCTGCCTTCATCTCTTCGTATAAGCGGAGGAGGAGACAAAATTGCAAGCAAGCCTGTGACGGAATAAGAAAGTATTGTGGCAGTAACTAAATTTTGGTGAACATCTCCTAAATATCTTTTGCCGTCAATAACTTGCTGCCCAAAATAATCAGCCGTTAACATTAAAGCTAATGTTGCAAATCCACCAATCTGATGCGCAGTAAGCATAGTACGGCGAATACTAAGCTCGTGAATTCTTTCTTTTGGCGATAACTCACCCACTAATCCGATTTCTCTAAAAAGGCCTTTTTCTCCCCAGAAAAATTTTTCTCCAAAGCTAATATTATCAGGTAGCAATTTTGGTTTTTCTATAGGCGGCAGTAAAATAGCAACTGAAGTACTTGTGTCAGCAGCTGAACTATTAACACTTGAAATACCAGCATACAGATTTAAATTATTCCTTATCCCGGAAGGAAGCTCAACCTCTTGAGCAAAAGCAACATAAAAATGAGATAGAATTAAAATGATAAATAACAGAAAATATTTTAATTGATGATTTATTTTGAAATTAGAACATTGATAGACTATGGCAGAGCCATGATTGAAGGAGTCTAAATTTTCTCTCCGGTTATAGTGCATTTTACCTCAACATTTTATTAAAAAAAACGGCAACACTCAAAATAATTGTTAAAAGTTTTTCTTGGCTTAAGTCAAGCAATAAACTTTTAACAAAATTCTATAAGCGTTGCCTTCCAAATTTTATAAGCGAACTTATAAATAAGCTTTTTTAATTCCAATCTTACTGTTATAGTTAATGACACTAAACACAAGGTATAAATTTATTTTAAACTATTTAAAAAATATATTGTCAAATCGAATTTTTAAATTACTTTTTTTATAATAATCTTTTTCAAAGCTAACACTTTGGAGATTATCAACATACCTACTGTATCATTTAATTTCTTTATAATTATATTTTCTGTTTTAACTGAGAGTTTCAGGATACATTAATCTTACCCTTTCAGCCAAAGGCTAATCCGCTTATGACGGAAAATTTATTCGGATTATTCGAGTAAGAACGAGATTAAAAAAATGTTGTGGGCAATTTAAATCGAAGATACCCAATTTCACTCAGAAATTGGGTATCAAAAAAAACATTAAAACGAATATCCGCTTTCACCGTGTTGGCTTAAATCCAATCCTTCAATTTCATCATCCGGATTTACACGAATTCCTATTGTTAAATCAAGAACTTTAAGTATTACCCATGTGATTGCAAAAGAATAAATAATCGCTGCAATTACGCTTATTGCCTGTATTCCAAGTTGCATTGGATTTCCAAAAAATAATCCATTATGTCCAGCCGGATTTATTGCTGTTGAAGCGAATAGACCTGTCATTAAAGCGCCGAAAGTTCCGCCCACACCGTGAACACCAACTGCATCAAGAGTATCATCATATCCTAATCTTGATTTAACTCCAACAGCAAAATAACACAGAGCCCCTACTCCAAGACCAATTATCAACGCAGCCATCGGACCGACGAATCCCGATGCAGGAGTGATTGCAACTAAACCAGCAACCGCTCCCGAAGCCGCCCCGAGCACTGTTGGCTCCCCTCTGTGTATCCATTCGGTCAGCAGCCATGAAATTGTAGCAGCGGCGGCTGCAATATGTGTAACTACAAAAGCCGATACTGCAAGTGAGCCTGAAGTTAAAGAACTGCCGGCATTAAATCCAAACCAGCCAAACCATAATAGAGCAGCACCGGTTAAAGTCATCGTCAAATTATTTGGCTTTGAAAGTTCATCAAAGTGTATCCTGCGCTTGCCAATCATTATTGCAGCAACAAGAGCTGAAACACCGGAACTAATGTGGACAACAAGCCCTCCGGCAAAATCCAATGCGCCGAGGTTTCTTATCCATCCTCCAACGCCCCAAACCCAATGAGCAATGGGTGCGTAAACAAATGTAGACCACAGTACAATAAAAATTAGATAAGTTTTGAATTTAAATCTTTCGGCAAAAGCGCCGGTTATAAGTGCCGGAGTAATTACAGCAAACATCATTTGAAAAATCATATATGCTTGATGAGGAACGGTAGCAGCATAATCAGGATTAGGAGCGAGACCAACACCGTTTAATCCGAACCATTTTAAGCTACCAATAAAATGACCAACATCCGGTCCGAATGCAAGGCTGTATCCGAAAAGCACCCACTGAACTGAAATAACCCCGAGTGCAATAAAGCTCTGCATAATAGTTCCAAGTACATTTTTGCGTCTTACCATACCTCCGTAAAATAATGCAAGACCGGGAGTCATCAGCATTACAAGAGCAGTTGATATTAATAACCATGCAGTATCACCTTTATCAATCGTTGCAGTTCCTGCTGCAGTACCTGCATAAGCTGCGTTCATCCCTGCTGCAAAAATTAATAAAAAGCTCAACCTGAAATATTTCATTCGTTTTTCCTCCGTACACTTTTATTTTTTATACATATTTGTCTATAGAGCGCCTTCGCCTGATTCCTCTGTTCTTACTCTTATTACTTCTTCAACCGGAAGAATAAAAATTTTCCCCTCGCCTACTTCGCCTGTTTTGAATTGTTGATTATTATCGACAATATAAATTCCCCTGTGACCTTTCTGTCTTCCATATCCTTTTATCTCGGTCACTGTTAATCCGCCGAATCCCGCTTCCTGCAAAGCATGATGAACTTCATCAAGCTTATGCGGACGAAAAATGGCCATTATTAATTTCATTATTAACCTTAAATGAAGTTATTATTGAATTTAGAATTAGACTTCAGCTTTCATAAATAAGCTAGTTTTGAAATTAAGTTTGCAAATATACAAAATAATTTGAATTTTGCCTTAATAATTAACGTAAAATTACCAAATTCATTTATTAACTAATAAACATTAAGATTTCTGCTGAGGGATTCTTATAATTTTAAGAATTTCAGAAAATTTTTATGTTATTTATCACTTTAGGAAATATATTTTAACGGATGAAAAGTATATTCTTTCCCACCAGCCGCAATCTTTAAAAAGCTGCCTTTCTACTTCCTTAATGCCATTGATTTGTAATTGCGTTCAAGTACGATAGTTCGTATGAAATAAAATAATTTGGAAGAAAGAATTCTTTTGATAGCCGGAATAAGTCCTAATCCTGAAATATCAGGAAGCTGAACATCAGTTATAACAACCTGAAAATCTTATTTATCTAATAATTACAAGCCTTCTTTTCCAAGAGAGGCTTCAGTGATTTTTAGATTTTCAATGATATGCGGATGAAAATTTAAATTCTTTAAATCAACCTAAACAACTTCTTAAATTACGATTGAATTTATAATTTCTGCAATAAACAAATGTTAACAATTATTGTTCTTGCTTACATTTTATTTTATCTCAAAAGTAAATCCTTGACAAATTTTTATTACTATGTTATATTAGCACTCACTTTTAGAGAGTGCTAATAACAAACCATAAGTAATAATTAAATTGGAGGTTGAAGTATGGCAAAAATTAATTTAAAACCACTGGCAGATAGAGTAATCATTAAGCCAAGTGAAGCAGAAGAAAAAACTAAAGGCGGAATCATTTTACCTGACACCGCTAAGGAAAAACCGATCGAAGGAACAGTAGTTGCAATTGGACCAGGTAAAACTTCTGAAGATGGAAAGTTTGTAAAACTTGAAGTAAAAGTCGGAGATAAAGTCTTATACGGCAAGTATAGCGGAACAGAAGTTATAGTTGAAGGCGAAGAGTATTTAATAATGAGAGAAAGCGATATTTTCGCTATTATAGGTTAAACAAAAGAATTCGAAAATTAAAATGATGGAGGAATAAATATGGCTTCAAAATTAATAGAATATAACTCAGAAGCACGTACAAAGTTAAAAAGCGGCGTAGATAAATTAGCAAACGCTGTAAAAGTTACATTAGGTCCAAAAGGACGCAATGTAATCTTAGAAAAGAAATTTGGAGCACCAACCGTTACTAAAGATGGTGTTTCTGTTGCAAAAGAAATTGAACTTGAAGATGCAGTAGAAAACATGGGCGCTCAAATGGTTCGTGAAGTTGCTTCTAAAACAAGTGACGTTGCAGGAGATGGCACAACTACTGCTACAGTGTTAGCTCAGGCGATATACAGAGAAGGATTAAAAAACGTTACCGCTGGCGCTAATCCAATGGATTTGAAAAGAGGAATAGACTTAGCGGTTACTAAAGTTGTTGATTATTTAAAGAAAGTAAGCCGCGATGTTGAAGGCAGAAACGAGATCGCACAAGTTGGTTCTATTTCTGCTAACAATGATAAATCTATCGGCGAATTAATTGCAGATGCAATGGAAAAAGTTGGTAAAGATGGCGTAATAACAGTTGAAGAAGCAAAAGGAACCGAAACAGGATTGGATGTTGTAGAAGGTATGCAATTCGATCGTGGATATCTTTCACCTTATTTCGTTACTAATACTGAAACAATGGAAACTATTCTCGAAGATCCTTACATCTTAATTCATGACAAAAAAATCTCTGCAATGAAAGATCTTTTACCTGTTCTTGAAAAGGTTGCACAGCAAGGCAAAGCAATGCTTATTATTGCTGAAGATCTTGAAGGCGAAGCTTTGGCAACTCTAGTAGTTAACAAAATTCGAGGAACTTTGAGAGTAGCTGCTGTTAAAGCACCGGGCTTCGGCGATAGAAGAAAAGCTATGCTTGAAGATATTGCTGTATTAACCGGTGGAACTGTTATTTCTGAAGAACGTGGTTTCAAATTAGAAAACGCAACAATTTCTTATTTAGGAACTGCAAAGAAAATTGTCATCGACAAAGACAATACAACAATTGTTGAAGGCGCTGGTAAAGCTGATGAAATCAAGAAAAGAATTAATGAAATCAAAGCTCAGATTGAAAAGACAACATCAGATTATGATAAAGAAAAACTTCAAGAAAGACTTGCTAAACTTTCCGGCGGTGTTGCAGTATTGAAAATCGGTGCATCTACAGAAATAGAAATGAAAGAAAAGAAAGCTAGAGTTGAAGATGCTCTTCATGCTACACGCGCTGCTGTTGAAGAAGGTATTGTTGCCGGCGGCGGCGTAACATTGGTTAGATCAACTTCTGTTCTCGAAAAATTAGAAGGAGATAACTTAGATCAAACAACCGGTGTTAAGATTGTTGAAAAAGCTCTTGAAGAGCCGTTGAGACAAATTGTTAACAACGCAGGCCTAGAAGGATCAGTCGTACTTCAAAAAGTTAAAGAAGGAAAAGATGACTACGGCTTTAATGCAGCAACAGAAACCTATGAACACTTGATCAAAGCAGGAGTAATTGATCCTACAAAAGTTACCAGAACTGCTTTAGAAAATGCTGCTTCAGTTGCATCACTTCTCTTAACTACTGAAGCTGTTGTTTATGAAAAGAAAGAAAAAGAAGCTCCAATGCCTCCAATGCCTGGCGGCGGCGGAATGGGTGACATGTATTAATATTTCACTCTCAAATTATGCTTTAAAAAAGGCGGGCAAATGCTCGCCTTTTTATTTTTAACTTCCTCAATTATTCATTTTCTGATAATCCTTTATTAAATTCCTTATAAAAGAAATTACTATATTTAATATCAACAGATATCTCAATCTATACAGGAGAAATTAATTGACTTCGGAAGAACTTGATGCGCTTCTAAAAGAAGCTTACGAACATTTGAGTCAAGGCCGTTTTAGAATGGCGTTGACTGCGGCTAAACAAGTATACGAAGAACGTCAATATGATTTCAACGCTGCATCATGTTTAGCCTGGGCATTACTTGAAAACGGTTTTTCATCTCAAGCATTAGAGATGGCAAACCTTGCGGTTCAAATAAGCGGAGATGAAGTTAGCTCAAGATTATACCGCGGTTTTCTTCTGATGCGTATGAGTATTTTTGAAGGCGCAATTTCAGATCTTGATTGGGCTATTAAAAAGAAACCTGACTTACTTGCCTGGGCTCATTTAAATAAAGCCAGAGCTTTGGGAGGATTAGGGAGATTTTTTGAGGGACTTGAAGAAATTGAAAAAGCAATTGAAATAGACAAAGGCAGCACACCAAAACTTATCAAAGTAAGAGATTGGTTCAAAAAGACTCTTGGTTATGATGAAGGTTTTTTTAGTGGAATTTTTACCAAGAAAAAATCATTAATAAATGAAGGCGAAGAATCATTTAAAGAAAAAGAATATTGGTTTTCACTTTGGGCAGCAAGGGAAACATTAAATTCTCCGTCTCTTAAGAACGAACATACAGATGCTCATTTGCTGGAGCTTGAGTCTTTATATGCAATGTTCCAAATGCGAAATGCATATATTCTAGCTGAATCGTTGAAAGATCAATTATCTGAAAATCCTAATTTTCAAAATACTTATCAGCGAATAACTAAATATTTTAAGAGCGACGATTTATCATCAATTGAAGATCCAATAACTCAAACAGCTAAACGAACGGACCATGAAATTTATGAAAATAAAATCTATCACATTTATCAAGTTAAAACTTATGACCTTTTAGAAAATTTGCGATCTGAGAAAAGAACTTTCTTACTTCAATTTAATGAGGAAACAATAAGATATATCGGCGTTGAAGTAATCCTTGAAAATCCCTTTTACAAAAACAAGAGAATGGATGTTGATGGAACTGCTGTTTGGTTTTTAAATAATATTGAAGTTGGGCGCCATCAGTTTTTAATTGCAATGGAAAAGGATTGGAAGCTCGTAGAATTTATTCAAAGCTGGGGAACGGATACACCGGGATTCTGGAAAGAAGGCCAAGGAAGAGTTGATATATATTTGGATAATAATCTTGTTTGTTCAAGATGGTTTACTGTTGGTCAATCAGAAATTTTTAATTTTGAAGAAACAGTTATACCATCAAGCGATTCAGAATCATTAGAGAAACCAACAACCGACCAGCCAAATAGATTAAACGAATCCAAATTAAAACCTCAAGAAACTAAATCACTTGATGAACTACTTTTAGAATTAGATAGTTATATCGGGCTTCAAAATGTAAAACAATCAATGCGAGATTTTGTCGATTATCTAAATTTCATTAATGAGAGAAAAAAGTTAGGATTAAAAACTCAGGAAAACTTTGCTGTTCATTCAGTCTTTTTAGGTAACCCTGGAACCGGCAAAACAACAATCGCCAGATTACTTGGAAAGATTTTTAAAGCGATGGGCTTGCTTAAAAATGGGCATGTAATTGAAGTTGACCGATCAGGTTTAGTTGGGCAATATATCGGAGAGACAGCTCAGAAAACCAATAAAGTAATTGATGAAGCAATGGGCGGACTTCTTTTTATTGATGAAGCATATACATTGAAGAAAGAAGGCAATCAACAAGACTTTGGCCAGGAAGCAATTGATATTTTGTTAAAAAGAATGGAAGACAGCAAAGGTGAATTCGTTGTAATCGCCGCAGGATATCCTGAAGAAATGAATGCATTTATAAATTCAAATCCTGGATTAAAATCACGCTTCAATCATTTTTTTAAGTTTGATGATTACATTCCGGAAGAGCTGGTTGAGATATTCAAATTAACATCAAGTAAAGAAGAATATAATATAATTGAGGATGCATTAGAACTTCTTAAAAAACAATTCACAAATCTTTATAGAAAAAGAGATAAAAGTTTTGGCAATGCCAGATTGGTTAGAAATTATTTCAATGAAATTAAAATCCATATTGGTAAAAGATATTTAAAATTATCTGAATCAGAACGAACCAAAGAATCAATGGTTACAATTTATCCGGAAGACATTTTATCAATTTTAGAAAGTCCTGAGAATAAGAATGTAAAAATTGGAATTGACGAAGAAGCTTTAGCTAGATTATTGAAAAAATTAAATGAGCTAGTTGGCGTGCAATCTGTAAAAAAAGAAATTAGCGAAATTGTTAAGCTCGCCAGATTTTATTCTGAACAAGGTGAGAATCTTCAGAATAAATTTTCTTCCCATATGATTTTTCTTGGAAATCCGGGAACCGGAAAAACAACAGTCGCCCGTTTATTCAGCGAATTATATTCAGCTTTAGGTATTCTTCCCAAAGGCCATCTCATTGAAGTTGATCGTCAAGGATTGGTTGCAAGCTTTGTTGGTCAGACTGCCGAAAAAACTAAAAACGCAATCGACAAAGCGATTGGCGGAACTATGTTTATCGATGAAGCTTATACTTTAATTAAAAGCAACGAAAACAGCTCTTCGGACTTTGGTAAAGAAGCTTTAGATACATTACTTAAAAGAATGGAAGATGATAGAGGTAAGTTTATCGTAATCGCTGCCGGTTATACTGAAGAAATGAATAATTTTCTTAATTCTAATCCGGGACTTCAATCAAGATTTACAAAGAAAATATATTTCGAGGATTACACTCCTGATGAGCTCTTAAAAATTACTGAAAAGCTTCTTGAGAGTAAGGAATTTATTTTAGATGAAGAAGTACGAGATCCACTTAAAAAATATTTTAACATAATTTTTAGAAGCAGGGATAAAACTTTTGGAAACGCAAGAATTGTAAGAGACATTGTTGAAAGCGCATTAAAGAATCAGCTATTGCGCGTTGCTGATATTCCGGCAGAAGAAAGACATGAAGAAGTTTTAAAATATATTTTACTGGAAGATTTAAATGATTTAATAACTCCTAAAAAGGAAAAAGAAAAAAGAAAAATTGAAGGAGATCCTGAACAATTAGAAAAATATATTAATGAGCTTAAAGATTTGGCCGGACTTGATTCGGTAAAAAAATCTGTAGATAAGTTAATCAGCAGTTTAAAAGTTGCTAAGTTACGCAAACAGCGAGGATTGAAAATCATTCCGAAAAATTTGAATTCTGTTTTTATGGGAAATTCCGGAACCGGAAAAACAACAGTTGCTCGGCTAATAAGTAAAATTTATAAAGAAATGGGAATATTGGAGAAAGGCCATTTAATTGAAGTAGACCGCTCTAACTTAGTTGCCGGTTATCAAGGACAAACTGCAACTAAAACGAATGACATTATTGATAAAGCTTTAGGCGGAACTTTATTTATTGATGAAGCTTATACTCTTGCACGCGGCAGTTCGGATTTTGGACAGGAAGCCATCGACACTTTATTAAAAAGAATGGAAGATGACCAAGGAAAATTTGTAGTAATTGTAGCCGGCTATACTGAAGAAATGAAAGACTTCCTGGATTCAAATCCAGGCGTGCAATCGAGATTTCCAAATATCTTTACATTTGAAGATTACGATCCTAGACAAATGCTTGAGATTGCAAATGTAATTAGTGAAAAGAATAGTTATAAATTAGATGAAGGAGCTTGGCAATTATTGCTCGAAATTTTTACAAAATTATTTGATGAAAGAGATAAAAATTTCGGTAATGCACGGACAGTAAAAAATATTTTATACAAAGCAATTAGCAATCAAGAAGAGCGCATATTAACATTATACGAACCGGATGTAAATGATCTAAGTACTATAATATATGAAGATGTAAGCAAAATTGAATTAAAAGAATTATGAATTCTTAAAATATAAACGGAGAAGGTTTCCCTTCTCCGTCCACTTAATCCAAATATATTTCGGAGAAAAATATATTCAGACACGGCAAAAAGGAATTATTTTATTTTAATGGTAGAAATGGGATAATAGCACATTTGTTTCTTTAATATTTACACAAAATCTTAATCTTAATAGTTCCATCCAACACAAACTCAACTTGTCAACAACCTATCCACTTATAAACACATCAACATATCATTATAACAAAAGTGTAAATTATTATTCAATAAAATTATACACGTAGAAATTTGTAGGTTTCATTCACTGAAATTATTATAATTTAAATTTACTTAGAAAGGTACAATTGATATATGATTCAAAACATATTACGTGATCAAGAAAATAAAAAACCTCCCGAACTAATTCGGGAGGCTACCCTCCTTATGTGGAATAAGGAGGTCATCGGCTTTGCTTGAGGAAATCTATAAAATCTAAAAATTACATTAATTTTAAATAGCTCAATTAATATCTCATTTCATTTCCGTTTTTATGTTAAATCAAAGATGCCAAAAAAAGTGCCAGGGTATTCTAATTCAATTTGTTTAAAATTTACTTGATTTTAGTAGTTGTCTCTTGATTTGTTTTAAAATTCAT
>JAMCWE010000266.1:0-2830 GCA_023475265.1 Bacteroidota bacterium | reverse complement strand
ATAGCCAGATTGATCTTTTATTTTTCTCCGGTAAAAATCCTTTAAATATTTCTAATGTAGAATTTCTTCATTCCAATCAGACTCAATTAAATTTTCAAATTAAATTTTAGATTTCATTTCCGTTTTTATGTTAAATCAAAGATGCCAAAAAAAGTGCCAGGGTATTCTAATTCAATTTGTTTAAAATTTACTTGATTTTAGTAGTTGTCTCTTGATTTGTTTTAAAATTCATGCGAATAAAATTCGCTTATCGAAAATTATGCAGGAAGATATGAAATAACTTCAATTTAAATAGTGCGATGGAATTGAATTAAAATAGGAAATGAAATCTAAAATTTAATTTGAAAATTTAATTGAGTCTGATTGGAATGAAGAAATTCTACATTAGAAATATTTAAAGGATTTTTACCGGAGAAAAATAAAAGATCAATCTGGCTATACAGCCAAACTGCGGCAAAAGATACCAAAGAAATGTTTTTTAATTTATAAGATTTATTATAATCATTATATCTTTGTTGAATTAAAGAAGGATCCAAAGCATCAAGATATAATCTTTCTTTTTTATTACTATCAATTATAAAATAAATTGATGAACCTAAAGTTATTAAGCTTAAAGATGTTAATATTGTACCCTTCAAATTATCGCCCATATAGAGATGTCCCCAGCCAGGTAAAATTACGGATCTAATTGCCGCTTGTTTCAATTCTGATGTTGATTGTTCACTATGAACAATTTTGGGAATATAAACTGTATCGGTCTTCGTTTTGACAATTTGTTTTTCGCTTTCGAATACTTGTAAATAATCATTTTTAACCTGGTCAAAGAAAGCAATTATTTTGGGAGAAGTTGTAGAAGGATCAAGAGTGAAAGTTGTATCAATTTTTAAGATATTAAAAAAGCTTTCCTTAGCTCCCTTTTCATTCTGTAAAGAATATTGAGCAATAGCTTTAATTCTATAAATTTCAATTAAATCCTTGTCATTAATTTTCACTTTGTTTTCAAGCAATTCATTTGCATCATTTATAGCTTTATTATATTGAAAGGATTCTAATTGTTGTTTCAAAATAGCAATGGAATCTTGGCTTTCCTGTGCCAATGTAAGCATTGGAAAAAATATACATAAGAGTAAAACGATTTTGTATTTGATCATACTATTTTAATAAAACCATTTTTTTGGAATTAGTAAAATAATCGGATGAGAGAGTATAAATATAAATTCCGCTTGCTAAAGAATTACCCTTATCATCTGTACCGTTCCAGGTAAATTTATATTCACCGGGAGAGAATATTCTAGTTATAATATTTTTTACATGCGTGCCTAATATATTATAAACATCTAATGAAACTTTTGAAGTCTTGCTAATTTTCAAAGCAATTTGAGTTGATGGATTAAATGGATTTGGATAATTATTTTCCAGCTCAAAATTCTGCGGTGTTGAAGTATTTTGATTTGAAATTCCGGTAATTAAATTAAGCTTTTCCACTTTAGTCACTGGCTGTCCATCTTGATCAAGACCGCCAAAGACGTATATTGATCCATTATAACTTACAACCTCTGGATCTTTTCTAGCAAAATTCAAAGGTGGGCCATTATCAATTTCTAATTCTTTTTTCTTTAAATCAATTTGCGCTACTGAAGATAACGCATGATGGAGCTCATCATATCCGCCAATAATATAAATTACGCTATCGCTTCCTATAACTGCAGCGCCGCCTGCTCGCGGTCTTTCTAATTCAATTGGCAACTGTGAAAAAGTTTTTGTAACAGTATTAAAAACAAAAATAGAATTTAACAGGACACTTTGTGCGCCACCAAAAATATAAATATCGTCTCCCACAACCACTGACATTTGCTGCGCTGCATTCTGTAATTTAAAATTACCGCTATCATCATAGGTTACTTTATTGGAATCGAAATTATATTCGAAAAGATATTTTGAGTTTAACCCGGAATAAATACCGCCAAACGCGTAAAGGTTTCCATTCACAACATGTCCGGTTGCATATAAGCGCATAAACACTGAATCGATTTGGGAAACATACGGTGACGAAACAAAATTCCATATTTCTAAAGAAGCAGAATTAGACGATGTTGGTGAAATACCTCCGAAATAAATTACGCTGTCTGAAAAAGTATCAGCAACAAAATCTGCCCTAGGAAACTTCATCTTACCCACTGACGACCAGCTATTTGTCTGAGTATTGTAAGCTTGAATTAAATCAAGGTTAGTATTTGAGCTAGAAGAATATCCACCCAAGATATAAATAGTCGATCCTTTTACTACGGCTTGCCCACCGGCAACAGAATTGGGCATATCACCAACTACATTCCACGATTGTGGAAATAATTTAATTGAAAATAAAAATAATAGTAAAATAAAATATTTCATTATTTAAATTATCTAATTACACTTAACTATCTAATTCAAACAAATTTAGTGCCATCAACTTACCTCTTTAATTCCTCAAAATTTAATTTATAAGTAAAAGTTTGCTTTGCTGTAATTGTGATTTCTTTGCCTATGGGCGAATAATTTTCGTTTTTTATAGCAAGTGAATAATTTCCCGGACTAAGCATTATTGAATCTATTGGCGTAGTACCAATCAACTTTCCATTGATATAAATATATCCAAATGGATAAACTTCACATTTTAAATAACCTACATAATCATTCAAGTTAATTTTTACTACTTTATTATCACCGGGAATTATATTTATTTTTTCTATATAGGAAGTCGGATATTTTGAATTAATTAATTTAAGAACATGAACACCGGTTGTTAGTGAATAATTCCAAATTGGAGTAATGCCAACTTTATTAGAATCAA
>JAMCWE010000135.1 GCA_023475265.1 Bacteroidota bacterium | reverse complement strand
CCTCTTGCTTTGAAAATCTAATTCAAAAAGTAAAACAATTTTATTAAATTATACACAAGTTAATTTAATTTTTTCTAAATGCTCTTTCATTTAGTTAAAGGTGGGAATTTCAGTTTGAAAAATTTAATTACTAAAATCTTTTCCATTGCAGTCTTATCTCTCCTGAGCTTTTCCTGCCAGGAAGACTTTAATCCTAAAACAATTCTTAATCATTCTTTGTTAATCCATTTATTTTAACGTTATTCTGGGAATTATAATACCTTGATCAATTGAAGAGTCTCACTATACCTATATTATTGATACTGCCTACGCTCATTCTTTTGGTTATCCCGGTAATAATGAGAGCTTTCCAATTACTCAGTAACTTATACCACGTCCTTTTGATCTTATTTCCACTTTCGCTGGCCTTTTTCCATGTATAAAACACTTAATTAAGCACGGAGTAGTATCAATAATGTGCGGGAATATCACAGCAAAAGCTGGAAATATATCAGTGAAATCTGGAAAAGACTTCGCGGAAGCTGGAAAGATATCAGCAAAACCTGGAAAAGGATTAATAATAGTTGGAAAGATATCAGCGAAACTTGGAAAGACATCCGTAATAGACGGAAAAACATACGCGAAAGCTGGAAAAGGGTCAGCGGTGTGCGGAAAGACATCAGCGAAAACTGGAAAAGGGTCAGTAATGTGAGGAATAGTCACAACAATGGTTCTATGGACACTTTCGGAGTTTCTAAAAGCTCTTTCGTCATGCTAAGTGATTCCAGAAATTCCGGGAAATTCATCAACTATTGCCCCGCCATTTGCGGTTTGCGTTATGTTATCAAAGTCCCTTTCTTTTTTCAGCAACAAGCTGATGAGTTTAAATCTCAAAGAGAGGTTTTACCGCGGCAATACAAAAACATTTTGCTTTAGAAATTATTTCAAATTCATTTAATCATTAATTCTGTACTCAATCTTTCATTTATTCAATCATCCATTTAAATTTTCGTCGCCTCAAACGGCATCCTTCTTAACAAACAATTGCTGTGAACATATAATTTCAATTTACTTTCCTATCTTTTCTTTTTGCTTTTTAAATATTTATATTTGCCTTTGAATAAATTTTTCAAGTAATTTAGTATAATTCAAAGCATTTAATAGGTATTGCATGCAAAGTTCAAAGATAGACTTTCTGAGTAAATACAATAGTCTGGTTAAACAGGCGATAGATGCTTCGCATGATTTACCGGATAATCTGTGTGAATTCCTTTTAGCTGAATATGAATTACAAGCTGTAATTTTATTTAAAGTAAACGAAAATAACAGTTTGACAATTATTGGTAAGTCCGGCGATATAAAAAAGAATTTAATTAAAAATAATACTTATGAATGCGGAACGTGTAAATTACTTAGCAATAAATTGGGATCCTCTGTTTTCAATAGTCAATCGGATTGTGAAATTCAAGTTTCTGAACATGTAATCTACGAAGGGTGCATTTATATAAAAATAAATGGGAAAGATGATGCTCTTTGTAAAATTGCTAAAAAAACTCCCTTCTCAAATACTGATAGCGATAATATTCAAACAATAGGCGATGCGGCTGGTAACATTTTAAAATTATGGTTTGGCAATAAAGGATCTGTAACATCAACCAGCCAAATAATAACAGAAATTGCACACGAGCTTAGAACTCCAACCAACAGCATTATGGGATTTGCATCTCTGCTCAATGAAGATAACTTAACTTCATCTCAAGCAGAGTATGTTTCAACTTTGAAAGAAAGCGCTTTTAATCTTCTTTCGCTTATTAATGATTTGATTGATTTATCTAAAATTGATTCCGGCTTAACTAAAGAAACCACGACAAATGTAAATATCAAAAACTTTATAGATGAAGTCATAAAATTATTTTCCGATAAGGTAAATAAGAGTAAAATTGAATTCATCATTAATATTGACAAAGAATTACCTGATAATATAAAACTAGACTCACAAAAGCTTCGATATATTTTAGTAAATATAATTACATCTTCTCTAAGATTAACGGAACGAGGAAGAATTTCATTATCCGTTTCCATGCATTCATCCAATAGATTAAATTTCAAAATTACCGATACAAGCAGCGGCATATCTTCGCAAAAGCTAAACGAGATTTTCAAACCGTTTGCTTTGTCTGAACTTGGAAATTCTAAAATAGGAAATGCAACCGGACTGGGTTTAGTGTTAGCTAAAAAATATATCGAGTTGTTAAAAGGCGATATAAATATTACGAGCCTTGTAAGTAAAGGAACAACATACAATTTTACAATTGGAATCGAAACGCTTTCTGCAATTGAGTCACAAATAAGTGCTCTTCCAAAACCAAGCAAGAAAAATAAAGTTCTAGTTGTTGAAGATGATTATGCAACTTCAAAACTGCTTAGCAATTATTTAAACAAGTGGGGTTATGAACCAACGATTGTAAACTCCGCTGATCAAGCGCTTAAAGCGATTGATAAAGAAATTTATCTTGCGATATTGATGGACATTGTTCTGCCGGATGCAAATGGATTTGAGCTTCTCAAAAGAATTCGTGAGCATAAGAATGCAAAAAATTCGCCGGTAATTGTCTGCTCTGTTGAAGCCGAGCAGCAAAAAGCTTTTCTAATGGGCGCAGTTGAATATTTTGTAAAGCCGATAAAGTACAAATATCTAGTTGAAGTGTTAACAAGCTACAGATTAAAAAAGGATTCGAATATTTTAATTGTGGATGATGACGTTCCCACACTTAACCTTGTAAAGGAAACCGTAGAGCAAGCCGGATACAATGCAGTTGCTGAATCCCATTCCGGCAAAGTTATTGATTTAATTGAATCGATGAATCTTGATCTTGCAATTATTGATCTGGATATGCCCGAGCTTAACGGATTTGAATTAATTAAACAGATAAAATCAAAACGTAATTTTGCAAAGCTTCCGATAATTATTTACACCGGTAAAGAAAATTACCAGGAAGACCTTAAAAAGATTGACGGATTATTTGCCGATCTTTTACAAAAGAGCAGCACAAATATCGAAGAGTTATCCGAAACAATTAATCAAATGATTAATCGATACGATGAACCAACTCCTCAAGAACAAGTTGCAGAACAAAAAGAAGGAGTAAAAATTCTTTTAGTAGAAGATTATAAACATTCTCAAATAATTGTTACACGGCTTTTAAAGAAAAACAATTTTGATACAATTGTTGTTGTTGAAAACGGCGCTGAAGCTGTGGATGCAGTTAAGAAGCAGCATTTCGATTTGATATTAATGGATATGCAGATGCCGGTAATGAATGGCTTTGAAGCAACAGAAAAAATTCGTTTAATACCTGAATATAAAGAAACACCAATTATAGCATTAACGGCTTTTGCAATGAAGGGTGACAGAGAAAAATGCCTTGAAGCAGGTGCAACAGATTATATTCCAAAGCCGATTGACAGCCAGGAATTTATTGAAAAGGTAAAATATTTTACAGACAGTAAAATAAAAGTAGGTTGAAATAATATTAAGATTCTTCAATCTGAATGCATACTGCTCTCCTTTCCATAATCCATGTTAAATTTAATTTTGATCGGATAATGTCCTAATTTTATTTCCAATATTTTTGAATTCACAAAATGATTAATGATTTTCCCAGAGTAAGATTTGCACCAAGCCCAACAGGTTACTTGCATGTCGGCGGCTTAAGGACTGCTTTGTACAATTATCTTTTTGCCAAACATAACAAAGGCAAATTCATTCTCAGGATTGAAGACACGGATAGAAATCGTTATGTGGAAGGTGCCGTTGAAAATTTAATTGCAGCACTAAAATGGTGCGGGCTTGAATATGATGAAGGGCCGGATATTGGCGGTTCTTTCGGACCATATATGCAATCCCAGCGTTTAGAATTTTATGCACATCATGCAAAAGACTTAATAGAAAAAGGATACGGATACTATTGTTTTTGCACTCCTGAAAGACTGGAAACGTTAAGAAACGAACAGCAGAAGCAAAAGCTTCCCCAAGCAAAGTATGATAAACATTGCCTTCATTTAAGCAAAGAAGAGGTTGAAAAAAATCTTGCCGATGGGATAGCAAAAGTAATTCGCCTAAACGTTGAACCTAATCAGAAAATAATTTTTGATGATATAATTCGCGGAAGAGTTGAGTTCGACAGCAACAATGTCGATGACCAGGTTTTAATAAAGAGCGACGGATATCCTACTTATCATCTCGCCAATGTTGTTGATGATCATTTGATGAAGATTACTCATGTTGTTCGTGGCGAAGAATGGCTATCTTCTACTCCAAAACATATCCTTCTTTATGATTTTTTTAATTGGGAGAAGCCGGAGTTTGCACATCTTCCACTTTTATTAAATCCGGACCGTTCAAAGCTAAGCAAACGACAAGGCGATGTTGCAGTGGAAGATTACCGCGCAAAAGGTTACTTGAAAGAAGCATTGGTAAACTTTGTTGCGCTGCTTGGATGGAATGCTGGTGATGATAAAGAATTTTATTACATGAATGAATTGATTGAAAAATTTACTCTTGAAAGAGTCAATAAAGCCGGCGCTGTTTTCGATCTGGATAAATTAAACTGGCTTAATGCAGAACATCTTCGTAAAAAATCGGATGAAGAAATACTTCCGGTATTGAAAAATGAAATTCAAAATTCAAAATTAAAAATTAAAAATTATGAAGATGAATATTTGTTGAAAATAATTTCTGCTATGAAGGAACGTGTTTCATTCGTTCATGAATATTTAAGTAAGAGTCCTTACTTCTTTGAAGCGCCAAAAGAATATGAACAGTCTTCAATTGCAAAGAACTGGAAAGAGGAAACACCGGGACAGCTAAAGAAATTAAGTGATGCATTCGAGAAATTAAATAATCCGGTAAAAGAAGATTATGAAAATGCTCTTGCAAATGTTGCTGAAGAGTTGAAAGTGGGTAAAGGCAAGCTAATTCACCCATTGCGGCTTGCTGTTTCCGGTATGAGCACAGGACCAGGCATGTTCGATCTGATAGTAATACTTGGTAAAGAAGAAACACAAAAAAGAATTTTAATCGCAATCGAAAGGATTAACCATTAATCATTTAGAGTGCTACTTAATTTTTAACTATGAAGTAAAGCGGAATAACTTTATTATTACACGCGAAGTTAAAAACCTTCGATATAAGATTTGTAATTCTCATAATTATCCTTTCTTTATATCTTTCATTTGAGAACCAAAGCCCTAATATCAAAGTTCAAAATAATATTGAACCTTTAAATCAACATTTAGGAATTTTATGGAAATATTAATAAGCAAGGAAAGTGTTTCCGCAATGGAAACATTAAACAAAATGGAAGTTCTCGATCATCTTGAATCGAGGGTAAAAGATTGGATTGACAAACATATTGCAAAGAGAAAACTTTGGTTGTCGAGTGATTTTCTTCCGGCAGATGAAAAGTTAAATGAAGACCAGGAGAAAGTAATTCATAATCTTCGTGAAAGAGTGCGAGGAATAAAAGATTCTGCTAGAGTTGCCATAGCCGTCAATCTTCTAACCGAAGAGGGCTTGCCGCATTTTCATAGAATAATTGCAAAGCATCTTGGGGATACAAGTTTTTGGTCTAAATGGAATAACATGTGGACAGCCGAAGAAGATCGTCATGGATGCGTTCTGCGAGATTATGCCCGTGACGGAAGATTATTCAATTTTCGTGAAATAGAATTGATGCAATTTCATTATCAAGAGTCCGGGTTTAATCCTAATTGGGATAAAGATCCTTATAAAGTTTTTGTTTATACCACTCTTCAAGAACGGGCGACGCAAATCTCGCATAAAAATACTGGCAAACATGTAGGTGCTGACGAGCCGCTGCTTGAGGGCATTTTAACTAACATTGCTGCGGACGAAGCAAAGCATTTTACTTTTTACAGAAATGTTTTTAAGTCAATACTTGAATTGGATCCATCTAGAGCGCTTCAATCTGCAGCTTCTATAATGCCTAGTATAGAAATGCCTGGATTGTCTATGCCTAACTTTCGCGAAATAGCGGATATTGTTCGTCGTGTAAATATTTATGGACCGCGCGACTATAAAAATATTGTTGAAGAAGTAATAAAATTTTGGAATATAGAATTACTAACCGGCTTAAATGAGCTTGCAGCCAAAGCGCAGGAAAAAATTCTTTCTATTCCAAAACGCTTGGAAAAAGTTGCCGAGTATATTGAGCAGAACACCAAGAAAAAAAGTTTTTCATTTGGTTTTATTTATAATAGAATTTTAAATTTTGAATAAAAGAAATATTGAGTATGAGTGATAATAAATTTGCCGAACTGGGACTTTCCGAAGAGATTCTTCATTCAATAAAATCAAAGGGTTTTGAAGAGCCTACCGAAATTCAAAAGAAAATCATTCCGCTAATCTTAGGTAATGAAAATGATTTGATCGGCCAGGCACAAACCGGCACAGGTAAAACTGCTGCATTTGCACTTCCGATAATTGATCTTCTCAATACAAAAGTAGATTACTTGCAAGCTCTTATCCTTGTTCCAACACGCGAGCTTGCAGTACAAGTTTCTGAAGAAATAAATTCATTACGAGGTCATAAAAATATTCATACTGTCCCTATCTATGGCGGACAATCTTACGATACACAATTTCGCAGATTGAAAAAAGGAATTGATATTATCGTTGGTACCCCCGGCAGAATGCTCGATCTTTTAAACCGTAAAACTTTTTCGATGGATAAAATTTCTTTTGTCGTGCTCGATGAAGCCGATGAAATGCTGAACATGGGCTTTATAGATGATATCGAAAATATTTTAAAGATGACCAATCAAAACCGGAGAACTTTATTATTCTCTGCTACAATGCCGGAAAGAATTCTTAAGCTTTCGAAAAAATACATGCGCAAGTGCGAAGTTGTTAAAGCTAAAAATGCAGGCCAAACTACGGCGCTTACCGATCAAATTTATTTTGAAGTCAAAGAATCGGATAAGCTTGATACGCTCTGCAGAATAATCGATACAACATCCGGATTTTATGGCCTCGTCTTCTGCAGAACTAAAAATGATGTTGATTTTGTTTCATCCAAGCTTGTCGATAGAGGTTACGATGCCGAAGGATTGCACGGAGATATTTCACAAATTCACAGAGAAAGAATTTTAAATAAGTTCAAAAAGAAAAATGCGAATATTCTTGTCGCTACTGATGTTGCTGCGCGCGGGCTTGATATTTTCGATCTAACACACGTTATAAATTATGCGCTGCCCCAAGATCCGGAATCATATCTTCACCGCATTGGTCGTACCGGAAGAGCGGGCAAAGAAGGCACTGCAATTACTTTCATTACTTCTGATGAATTCCGTAAATTGAAAATAATCAAAAACGCTTCTCAATCTGAAATTAGAAAAGAAAGAATTCCTCAGGTAAAGGATGTAATTAATTTCAAGAAGTATAAGATAGCGGCAGAATTAAAAACTATAATCGATACTGAAATTTCACCTGCATATATTAAATTAGCAAACGATTTACTTGAACAGCATAATCCGGAAAATATTATTGCCGCTTTAATAAAACATTCTTTTCAAAATGAGCTTGAAGAAGAAAGCTACGCGAAAATTCAAGACTTGTTCGAATCGAAGCCGCAGAAAAAAGAATTTGAATCGAAAGGAAAAAATAAAAGGAATAGAACAAATAAAGGCTACTCAAGATTGTTTATCGCAATCGGCAAGAAGGATGGAATTACTCCAAAGAAGCTTTTATCGATTCTAATGAAAAAAGCAAATGTAAACTCGAATAAAGTGGATGGAATCCAGATAATGGATTCATATTCATTCTTCAACGTACCATTTGATTTAAGCGAAGTTATTCTTAACAGGCTTAATCCGGCTGATTCAAAACAAAGACCATTGGTAGAACGAGCAAAAGCGTAAGCTTTATAGACGGAATAATAAATACAATTTTCTTAAACAGAAATTACTTCGCCTTATTTCCCCAACTATCTTTCAACGTTACTGTTCTATTAAATACAAGTTTTTCTGGTGTTGTATATTTTGTATCAACACAAAAATATCCATGTCGTTCAAACTGGTATCGATTGCCTGGTTTTGAATCTTTAAGCGAAGGTTCTATTAAAGCATTTGAAATAATTTCCAGCGAGTTCGGATTTATAAAATCAAGGAAGTTCTTATCTTTATTAGAATCCGGTTCCTCAACGGTAAATAGACGATCGTACAATCTCACCTCAACTTCAACTGCGCTATTAGCCTCGACCCAATGAATTGTTCCTTTCACTTTTTTATTGCTTGTACCTGTTCCGCTTTTTGTATCCGGATCAAAAGTACAATGTAGTTCAACTACTTCACCGTTTGCGTTCTTTATTACTTCCTCGCATTTAATTATATATGCGTATCGCAATCTCACTTCCCCGCCAGGAATTAAACGATGGTACCCTTTCGGCGGATTTTCCATAAAGTCTGTTTGTTCGATATATATCTCGCGAGAAAATGGAATCTTCCTGGTTCCCATCAAAGGATCTTCCGGATTATTTACTGCATCAAGTTCCTCAATTTTATTTTCCGGATAATTTATAATTACAACTTTTAGCGGCTTCAACACAGCCATTGCCCTTTGTGCATGTTTGTTCAAATCATCGCGGATTGCAAATTCAAGTAATCCTATATCGGTAACAGCATTTCGTTTAGCAACGCCGACAATTTCAGCAAAATTTCTTATCGCTTCCGGTGTATACCCTCTTCTTCTTAAACCGGAAACAGTTGGCATGCGTGGATCATCCCAATCGTCTACAAACTTTTCACGAACAAGCTGAAGTAGTTTTCGCTTGCTCATAACGGTATAATTTAAATTAAGCCGCGCAAATTCAATTTGCTGCGGATGATAAATACCAAGCTCATTTAAGAACCAATCATAAAGTGGTCGATGATTTTCAAACTCAAGTGTGCAGATTGAATGTGTTATTCGCTCTATAGAATCTTCCAACCCATGAGCCCAATCGTAAGTCGGATAAATACACCACTTATTTCCTTGGCTATGATGTTCTGCATGAACTATGCGGTACATAATAGGATCGCGCATGTTAAAGTTTGGTGAAGCCATATCAATCTTTGCTCGTAAAATTTTTTTTCCACTCTTAAATTCACCATTACGCATTCGTTCGAATAGATTTACATTTTCTTCAATACTTCTATTTCGATACAGACTATCCTTCCCGGGTTCGGTTAATGTACCGCGGCTTTCACGAATTTCATCCGCACTTGAATCATCAACATAAGCTTTACCTTTCTTGATAAGTTCAACCGCCCAGTTATACATTTGCTCAAAATAATCAGATGCATAAAGAACTCTGCCTTCAAAATTACCGCCCAGCCATTTTACATCTTCAATTATTGATTCAACATACTCAACTTCTTCCTTTTCCGGATTTGTATCGTCAAAGCGAAGATTGAATTTACCGTTATAATCTTTTGCAATCCCAAAATTCAGGCAGATAGATTTTGCATGACCAATATGCAAATATCCGTTTGGTTCAGGAGGAAATCGAGTATGAACTCTACCTCCCCATTTATTGGTGCGGATATCATCATCTATAATTTCATAAATGAAATTTTTGGATTTTTTTTCTAAAGGATTTTCAGCTGGAATATTTTTCTCTTCCATAATTTTACTATTTTCTTTAATAATTTTGGAAACAAAGTTACATAAATTAAAAAATACGCTCAACTTTAGAACTGATTTACTTGATAATAAAACAGATAAGGTATAAATTTACACCGCAAAAATATTCTGTCAATTGATTTGCCGAAATGGCGGAATTGGTAGACGCGCTGGACTCAAAATCCAGTCTGGCTTAAACCAGGTGCCGGTTCGAGTCCGGCTTTCGGTACAACAACTTATATTTAATATGTTTTTTGTGTATGCACTAAAAAGCATATCTCACAATTTTATTTATGTGGGAATGACAGAAAACCTTGAAGAAAGAATTTGCAGACACAATAAAGGGTATGTAAAATCCACTAAAAGATTCGCTCCTTACAATTTAATACATTCAGAAATTTGTCAATCTGGAATACATGCTAGAGAAAGAGAAATATTCCTCAAATCAACTTCAGGAAAAAGATTTTTGCGAACTCTGATTGACTAAACAACGTAAATGGCGGAATTGGCAGATAAACTGGACTCAAAATACAGTTTACCAAACTCCAGGTTGGTCTGGCTTAAACCAGGTGCCGGTTCGAGTCCGGCTTTCGGTACTTATAAACTCAATCATAAATATTTGATTGAATTTTTTTGTTTAAATAAAAAAAGGCTGCCCTTTCGAGACAGCCTTTTTTAGTTTTATTGAAGAAATTTTTATTTCAACAATTGCATTTTCTTAGAAACCACAAATTCACCGGCCGTTAACCTATAAATATAAACACCGCTTGAAAGTGAACTCCCATCAAATTTCATATTGTGTAAACCAGCAGATTGTGTTTCATCAACCAACAATTTTACTCTTTGTCCGGTAATAGAATATACTTCTAACCTAACATAAGAACTAACCGGAATAGAATATGAAATAATTGTTACCGGATTAAATGGATTTGGATAATTCTGATTCAACTCAAATTTAACCGGCTGAAGCATTTACTTCTACTTCTTTCGAATAAGAATATGAACCATCAAAATCGATTTGTTTAATTCTGTAAGTTGCTTTAACAAAATCAACTTTTGAATCGATGAAAGAATAGGAATGATTTTTTGCAGATGTTCCGCTACCGTCTACTGTTCCGATTTTAATCCATTCCGAAGTTTCAGTTTTCTTTTCAATTTCAAATCTGGAATTGTTTATTTCAGTAGCAGTTGACCACGTAAGAGATACTTTATTTTCTACAAAATTAGCAGTGAATGAAGTAAGTTCAACTGGAAGCGGTACCGCTACCACAATATTCATTCATGAAGGGCTTTGAGTTGTATATGAATTTGGACCATCTTTAATTGTTCTTAAACTCTTTAGAGCAGAACTCAAATAAGATTTTTTTCCGAATGGAATTAGTTTTTTTATTAGTATATCTAGTACAGAACAAAGTTCATTAAAAAGTTACTCCAATTTTCTTAACGCTTTATCCGCAATATCTTTTCTGAAATATATATCCTTGAAGTTTATTTTTTCCAAAGCAGAATATACGTTTTTTTTAGCGAGCTTTAGATCATTTGTTTTGATCACAGAAGTAACACCCAGCACTCTCCCACCGTTTGTAATAATTTTATTTTGAATTTCTTTTGTGCCGGCATGAAAAATAATAATACCGTCAGTTTGATTTTCTAATCCAGAAATTTCATAACCTTTTGTAAATGAATCAGGATATCCTTTTGAAGCAGCAACAACACAAACAGCCGCACCACCGGAATACTTGATCGCATTTTTATCAAGATTCCCCATTGCAGCTGAATATAAAAGTTGTAAGAAGTCTCCTTCTAATATCGGCAGAACTGCTTGAGTTTCCGGATCTCCAAATCTACAATTGAATTCAATAACCCTCGGTCCTTCTGAAGTTAACATTAGTCCGCAATAAAGACATCCGACAAATTTTCTGTCTTCTGATATCATTGCATTTAAGGTTGGAGAAATAATTTTCTTTTCAACTTCATTTAAAATTTCTTTTGTAATAATTGGTGCAGGAGAATAAGCTCCCATTCCTCCGGTATTTTTACCGGTATCATTATCACCTATTCTTTTATGATCTTGAGCGGCAGGCAAGCAAATAAAATTAGCTCCATCGGTAACAGCAAAAATTGAAGCTTCTTCGCCTTGTAAGAATTCTTCTATGATTATTTTTTCACCGGATTGACCAAATATTTTGTCAACTAAAATTTCTTCCAAAGCTCGATTGGCTTCAGAAATTTCATTACAAATAATTACTCCTTTACCAGCAGCTAAGCCATCAGCTTTAATTACACATGGCAATTTCAATTTTGCTACATATTCTTTTGCTTTATCAATTTCAATGGAACTAAATTCAGCGTAGCTCGCAGTTGGTATATTGTACTTGGTCATCAACCATTTTGCAAAAGTTTTATGTGCTTCAATCTCTGCAGCATTTTTATTTGGACCAAAAACAAGAATATTGTTTTGACGAAGATAATCTGCTAAACCGATAACAAGAGGTTGTTCCGGACCTACGACAACCAATTCAACTTTTTTTTCTAAACAAAAACTTACAACAGCATTAAATTCACTCTGATCAATATCTTCAATGTTTTGTCCTAAGGATTTTGTTCCAGGATTTCCAGGAAGAATAAAAAGTTTGCCAAGATTTTTGCTTTCTTTAATCTTATAAGCTAGTGCATGCTCTCTTCCACCTGATCCTATAAGTAAGACATTCATATTATCTCATCCTTAACCAAAAATTGAAATTGCTTTGTCAGTAGCTCAGCTAAAAAATCACGCCTGTGTTTTTCTACAAATTCTTCATCCGGAGTAGGCAAAGTACCTTTTATATATTGTTCGTAAATTTTTAAAATTGTTTCTTTAATTTCATCAACATCATCTGGCTTTGTAATAAACGATGCTTTATATTCAGTCGCCGAAGTTTTTAATGCGCCATCAGGAACAGAAACAAGGATCGGTTTTTTTGTTCCGAAATATTCATATAGTTTTCCGCTTGAATGAGTATCAACATTCCTAGCATATCCAACCATCATCCACAGAACATCGCTGGACATTACTTTCGATAATGCTTCTTTATGATTTAAGTATCCATACTCTTTTACAAATTCTTGAAGCTTTAACTTCTTAATTAATTTTTTGTTTTCATTTCTAAAGTGTCCAATAAAATGTAGTTCAATATTAGCGGTTACATCTGGTCGTTCAATCGATAATTTTTTAAATGCATTTAAAAAATATTTTGGAGTAATAAATTCATAAAACATTCCAGAATAAGTTAAACGCATTTTAACGTTCGGCTTTTTATCGATAATGATATCATTAAAATCAGCTGGATCGTAGCCGTGTGGGATGATATATATATCTTCGAAAGTTAAAAATTTAAAATGATTCAAAAGTTTTTCTTTCATTCTCCTATTAGTAGCAATTACTTTTTCTGTAACCTTAAGAGCTTTATACTCCATTCTTTTGTTTAGAAATTTATGAAAAGGCGTTGGATAAAAAGCAAACTGATTTCCATACCAAAGGTCACGGTAATCAACTACCAAGGGAATATTAAACTCTTTCTTTAATCTAACCGCCATGTTAATAGCAGAAAACGGTGGTGCGCTTACAAAAATTAAATTATATTTTTCATCATTTAGAATTTTTCTAGCGGTTTTAATTGCTTTTTTGGCCCAGCCTTTTTTATTATCCGGAATAAAAAAAGTGTAGCTAAGTCTACTTAAAATTTTACGAATAAACTCCGGCGGAATTTTTATAGTTCCCTTTTTTGCCAATATCGAATTAATATCCTTACCACCAACTCGAACTATTTCAATTTTTGCATTTTCTGCTTCACTTAATAAGTAACTATCATGAGCATAATAACCGGTACTAGCAGCGGTCAACACTGTTGGGTTCCAGTTATAATTTTTCATGTACTTAACAAATTTTAAAGTGCGTTGAACACCGCTTAATCCCATCGGAGGAAAATAGTAAGCTATAACTAATACTTTATACATCAAGAGAATTTAATATAATTTATTTTACTCAAAAAAGTTTTTCAACTAAACTATTAGGTATGATAATTTGGCGCCTCTTTTGTAATTGTTACGTCATGAGGATGGCTCTCTTTTAATCCCGACAAAGTAATTTTTATAAATTTTGTCTTAGTCTTCAATTCCCTAATATTTTTTGCGCCACAATAACCCATAGCTGCCCTTAACCCGCCAATTAACTGAAATACAGTGTCTGAAAGAGATCCTTTGTACGGAACACGTCCCTCAACGCCTTCCGGAACCAATTTAGCAATGTCATCTTCGGCATCCTGAAAATATCTGTCTTTACTGCCTCGTTTCATTGCTGATAGCGATCCCATACCTCTATAAATTTTAAAGCTTCTACCTTCAAAAAGAATTTTTTCACCGGGACTTTCTTCAACTCCTGCAAATAGACCGCCAATCATAACTGAATCTGCTCCAGCAGCAATAGCTTTCGGTAAATCACCAGTTTGTTTTATTCCACCGTCGGCAATTAATGGAACTCCTTTATTTTTCACTGCTCTGGAAACTTCTGAAATAGCAGTAATTTGCGGAACGCCTACTCCGGCTACAATTCTAGTAGTACATATAGAACCTGGGCCAATACCAACCTTAACGGCATCAACTTTGCAATCTAAAAGATCAATAGCTGCTTCATAAGTGCCAATATTCCCGGCAATTATTTGTTCGTATTTAAATTTTTTCCTTGCCTCTTTTATTGTCTTTATAACACCAGAAGAATGTCCATGCGCAGTATCAATAACAATAACATCAGCGCCAGATTTAAATAATGCAGCTATTCTGTCCAATGTATCAAACGTAATCCCAACAGCAGCTCCAACGCGTAAGCGGCCATGTTCATCTTTGCAGGCGTTTGGGTGTTTTTTCTTTTTCTGAATATCTTTAAATGTAATTAAACCTTTTAATATTCCTTTTGAATCAACGACAGGTAACTTTTCAATTTTGTACTTTTGTAAAATTTTTTCAGCTTGTTCCAAATCAGTATGTAACGGAGCTGTAATTAAATTATTACTTGTCATTAAATCTTTAACTTTTAATTTTCTATTTGGTTCGAATCTCAAATCTCTATTGGTTAAAATTCCTACCAGCTTCCCAATTTTATCTACAACTGGAATCCCGGAGATGCTATACTTTTTCATAATTTCCAGAGCATCACCAATTGTTTTTTCTGATGTTAAAGTAACGGGATCTCTTATCATTCCGCTTTCAGATCGTTTAACTTTATCAACTTCAACACATTGAGATTCTATGCTCATATTTTTATGAATTATACCAATACCACCTTCTCTTGCAAGAGCAATCGCCATTGCCGATTCAGTAACAGTATCCATTGCGGCAGAAACAATCGGAATGTTAATTTTAATTTCTGGAGTTAATATTGTTTCTATATTTACTTCTCTAGGTAAAACTGAAGATCTACCAGGCACTAATAAAATATCATCAAACGTTAATCCTTCAGTTATTATTTTATTCACACTCATATGAGTTCCATCTTTTTAGTATTTGTGTTTGGGTTATATTAGTTCTAATCAAATGCAGAAAATCCAGTTATGTCTTCACCAATAATTAGTGTATGCATTTCATGTGTTCCTTCATAAGTTTTTACCGATTCTAAATTTGCTGCATGACGCATTATTGGATACTCGTCTATAATTCCATTTGCACCTAAAATTTCTCTAGCAACGTGAGCAATTTCCAAGGCTTTTTCACAATTGTTTCTTTTAGCCAATGAAACTTGAGTATGGCGCAAAGTTCCCTTGTCTTTCAGTCTGCCTAATTGAACATTTAAAAGCTGCGACTTGGTAATTTCTGTCAACATATAAACTAATTTTTGTTGAGTAATCTGATAAGCCGCAATCGGCTTGCTAAATTGAATTCTAGATTTAGCATAATTCAATGCTGTATCGTAACACGTCATCATTGCGCCAACTACGCCCCAAGCAATTCCGTATCTTGCTTGATTCAAACACATAAGTGGATTTTTTAATCCTGTAGTTAACGGCAAAATATTTATTTCCGGAACGAAGACATTATCAAAAATTAATTCTGAAGTTACACTAGCTCGAAGTGAATGCTTACCTTTCATCTCTGGCGCAGTAAATCCTTTAAATCCTTTTTCAACTAAGAATCCTCTTATCACTCCATCAAGCTTTGCCCAAACAACTGCAACATCGGCAATTGTTCCATTAGTAATCCACATCTTTGCACCATTAAGCAGGAATCCGTCATTTACTTTTTCTGCTTTAGTTACCATTCCTCCAGGATTAGAACCGAAATCAGGTTCCGTTAAACCAAAGCAGCCAATCTTTTCACCTTTCGCAAGCTTAGGCAACCAATAATCTTTTTGTTCTTCACTTCCAAAAGTAAAAATAGGATACATTACTAAAGCACTTTGTACAGAAACAAAGCTTCTTATTCCACTATCTCCACGCTCCAATTCTTGCATTACTAAACCATAAGAAACATTATTCAGTTCAGCGCAATTATATTTTTGCGGTAGAGTTGTTCCAAATAATCCTAGTTCGGCCATTTTATGAATTAATTCGACAGGAAATTTAGATTCACGATTGTACTTTTCAATAATTGGAATTACTTCTTCAGAAACAAATTCACGGACTGTATTCCTAATCATTAATTCTTCTTCATTTAATAGCGAGTCTATTTCAAAATAGTCTACTCCCTTAAATGGATCCATCAGTTTCTCTTTTTTAATAAATTGGAAACCAAATTTAAAGGATAACCTTTATACAAGCAACAATGTATTAAGATCATCTATACAATCTCTTATTTGAAGTTAAGTTAATTTTGTTTTTGTGCGATAATTCACCAGATCGAAATTTAATTTTCATAATCTTTGTTTTGTAAAATGAAATTAAGAATTATTAAATATCGAAAACTCTTTGCTAATATATTTTTAGCGACCTATATACTTTTCATTGGCTTAACTATAATACATTATCATCACATTGATATACAAAATGATAACTATAAAATAGTTAATACTAATGGCACTGAATCAAATCTTTTTGATAAACTTGTTGATCTCACTCATGAATGTACAGTTCAACAATTTGCAAGTACAATTATTGATTTTAACTTCGCAGCTGTTTTTAATTCATTCGAAGATAAAAGTGAACAAGAATTTTTAAAAAATGAAATAATAAAACTTCCTTCATTTACTCAATACAATAATAATCCTCACAGAGCTCCACCGACTTCCTGTCAATTTGCTTAAATAATACTTGCAGAATTTCTTTTGGAAATTTGACGATATTTTTACATGTAAATTAAAACAGAAAATTTACATGCACTTATATTAAATCTTAATACAATCCCCTAGAAAAGCTGCTTCAAAAAATTTATTGAAAATTTAAGGAGCTCTAAATATGGAAAAATTTTTTTCATCTAAAATTAGAAAATTATTAATTATTACATTGTTCTTGTTTTTTACAAAATTGATTATAGCTTCATCTGATAAAAAAGAAATTAAAAATGGTAAAACAATTAATTTCAAAGTAACCGTTCTAGATTCCGTAAAAAATACACCGCTTGAATTGGTTACTTTAATTCTAAAAAAGGGCAATAAAATAGTTAATGTTAAAGAGACTGATCACTTTGGCTCAGCAATTTTTTCAGATGTAGCAATTGGTAAATATACTTTGATATCTCAATATGTAGGCTACAATAGTTATTCAAATAATATAATATTAAACCAAAATCATAAAGACAAAAAAGTATTGCTTCAAGAAAGTGCAATCAACTTACAGGAAGTGGTTGTAACGGGTAATAAAGAAAACCATGTTTCAAGTTTTACTGATATTAAAACCGGAATAAAAACTTTTGAGTTAGAGACGTTTCATCCAAGTCCGGAGGCAAGAATGACTTCTGTAATTCAGGAAAACTTAACCGGAGCTGTTCGCGCTCCGACTGGTGAAGTACATATTAGAGGCCAACATGGAGAGTTCACTTATTTAATTGATGAAATCCCAATTCCGCTTGGTGTATTTGGTGGCTTAAATGAAACTGTGGATCCAGGTGTCATAAAAAATATTTCTTTTTTTACCGGAGGCTTTCCAGCAGAATATGGAGGTCAAACTGCGGCAATTATAGATGTGAGAACTCAGGTTCCGCCAGGAAAATTTCAGTTAAATCTTTCAAGCTATGCCGGAAGTTATTTAACTTCGAACAATCAAGATTTAGGATCAAATGTTGGAAGTTTCAAATCACTAAATTCTAACGGACAGAGTTTATCTTTAAGTAACCATTTAGGCAGCTTCGGTTATTTCTTTTCCGGTTCTAGAAGCGAGACAGACCGTAGGATTGATCAACCGGTAATAAAATTATTTAATGACCACGGCTTTGATTATTTCTTATATGGAAAGATGGATTACTTTTTAAGTGAAAGTGATTATCTAACTACAAATTTAAATTATAGCGAAACAAAAGCTCAAATTCCATTTGATCCTGGGGTAGGAATAAATTTCGATACTCAAGACAGCTATAATTCTTTTCAAACACTTTCTTATTACCATACATTTACCACCGAGACTGATAAATCAAGTGAATTATTTGCAGGATTATTTTTAAGAGAAGGCGGATTAAAATTTAATACAAGTCCTTTAGATCAAACTTTAACATATATAAATAATGATTCGAGCACTGGTTATACGGTAAATCAGAATAGAAATTTTGTTACGTATGGAACCAGGATAAAATACTCTGACGAATTATCGCATCAATTTGAATATGCTGTTGGTTTAGAATCAAGCGTTACAGATGGGAAAGAAAATTTTAAATTCAATAATATTAATGGAAATGGCCCTGCCAACAACACGAATTTTACCGGTTCTGATTTTAGTGTTTTTGCTCAGACTAATATTCATCCGCTTGAATGGACAAGAATAGAAGCCGGTTTAAGATATGATCAGCATATTGCGCCAATTATTCAAAAGCAAACACAATTAAATCCAAGATTAAAATTAAGTTTTTTCCCGGATGATTTTTCTACAGTTTATTTAAGCTATGACAAATTATTTATTCCAACCAATATTGAGGGTTTGTCCTCAGTCGCTTCAGCAGTAGGTGATTCATCTTCTGCAACGTTTCCGGAAAAAGATAATCTATATGAAGTCGGAATTATTCATAACTTCCTTAATGGATTAAATGCAAAACTAGATTATTTCTATAAAGATTCCTCACCAGGTTTGGATGACCAAACTTTAGGTTCAAGCACAATAAGAGTTAATGTAAATATAAGCCAAGTAAAAGTAAGCGGTATTGAGTTAAGCTTAACATACAATGATCCTTCAAATCCTTTATCAGGTTATCTGAATGGATCGTTAATGCATGCATACGGCATAGGGCCAGTATCCGGAGGTTTTTTACCGCCGAATAGTTCAACTACTCCATTTGATTTGGACCATGATCAAAGATTATCCGTTGTTGTTGGATTAAACTATCAACCTCAGAATTGGTATTTAAATCTTGTTGGAATATACGGTTCAGGCTTAACAAACGGAATCAATAATTATACTTTCAAAACCGGATTATTTGAATTTAATCAAGCCGCACATACAACTCCATCCTGGATATTTAATTTATCCGGTGGTTATATTTTTCCTATTGGCAGCGGTTCTACTATTGAACCTTCCATCAGCATTACAAATTTATTAGACCATGAACATTTGCTTAAAGGTGCTTTTTTTAGTAGTGCTAGCTTTGAAGAAAGGAGAAACATTATTTTCAAGATAAGCTATCATTTATAAAATTGCGAATAAAAAAGTTTAAAAATCAATTTTAATATTTCTTCTATTATATTATCTTTGTGCAATTAAAAAATGAAATTCAGTAATATTCAGATATTAAAACTGATATAGATGTAGTTATTGAAAGATTGATATTACTGAAATTTTTCATTAAAAATTTCAACTTGAATATTCAGCTTGGAGAGGTGGGTGAGTGGCTGAAACCAACGGTTTGCTAAACCGTCGTACGGGTAAAACTGTACCCCGGGTTCGAATCCCGGCCTCTCCGCTCCCCTTTTAGAAGCCTTGACTGCTGTTAAAAAAAACAGTTCTTGAGGCTTTTAATCTTTTAACCCTTCCAAATAGTGCCATTATTACCATAAAAAAAATAGTCATGGGCACAAAATGGGCATTTTAAAGGTTGTTGCTTCTTATTTTTTAAGATCAAAATTCCTGGGATTAATCCCAAATCAGCCACTAAGGTATTTTTGGCAAATTAGCATGATTTTATAGAATAGTGAATAGCAACATTACTAAATGGTTAGTTCCAACTTTGTCGATTGTTTGAATGTTTCGTTTATGCAGTATTTCTAAAAGCCCTTCCTCAAAAATACTTAATACACTTCCTTGTATACTTATGGTGGGTGCATTTACATATTTTAGAGCCATATCTATTACTGTTTCGATCTTAATTTGATTTACCATGTTTGAATTATCGGTAGCGTTTTTCTGATTGTTCATTGATTATCCTTATTATTATTTGTGTTATTAGTTGACTTGATATTTTTTTCGAGTAGAGATACTACTCCATGATAATTATTTGAATTGAGTTTTGTATAATGTCCTGTCAGGCTTCTGCTTGGTTTGTGACCAAGTAAATACTCACGGACTTCATAGGCAACACCGTATTGACTTAAGAGGCTTGAGAATGTATGTCGGAATTTATGCAATGACATATAGAACTACTTCCTTATATTCAATAGTTTTTATTATTATAATATCAGCATATAACATTTCATTTTGCCAACTAAACTATACTAGAAAGGAAGAACATCATAAATATGAGTGTATTAAATCAGCTCACATAAAATCAGTTACAAAGGTTTACTATGATTTTTCTAAAGATTCATTAAATAATAATGGAGAAACTTTATTATACAATGAATTCGATACTACCGAAAGATGTATTCGCTGGATTAGATATTGGCCGGATGGAGCTAAAGTTGAAGAAGTTAATAAATATAAGTATGATGATTATGGGAGAATAAACGAGATAATTACTGAAGGCATTGGTGGCTCTATTGATACAAGGACAAAAAATATTTATGACTCGGCAGGTAACTTAATTGAAACTGACAAATATGATATTGGTGGATCGCTTTTAACAATGTGGAAGCACAAGTATGATGATAAGGATAGAGAAGTTGAGCAAGTCTTAACAAAGGGGGTCCGATTCCTCTCTTCTAAAGAAAATTTATAAATATAGTAATACACAAAATATTATTGAGACTCAATTTTTTCGAATTGATTCACTAACATACAAACTTATAACATTGTACGACAAAAAAAACAATCCTATTGAGCAGAATCAATTTACACCGCTTGGAGATCATACAAGAATAATTTTATATTCTATCTAGAGACTCTTCAGAAAACCTGGTTGAAATTAGTACTTTTTATGGAAACAAATCACTTATATCAAAGACAAAAATAACATATGACAGCTATGGAAACCCACTTGAGGAATTAGAATATAACTCAAAAGGAGAATTGAATGGGAAAACAAAATATGTTTATGAATATTTTTAAACAACCGTTATGTGATAAAGAATTCGAGTTTTATGTCCATTAAAAAATTTAGCAGATTTTTTCTGATCATAACGTGCTCATATAATTGTGAAGATAGAGAACTTGGCTTTGATGTTTCAATCTTCACTTGAAATCCGATTAGAATTGCTAACGATAAATAAATATTTGTTTTTAAATCTTTCGCATAATACAATTTCTATTTAAACTTTAGAATAGCTATTGCACAGCCGATTGTTTTCCAAAATACATTTGCGGGAGATAGAACGAACCTTGTGTTAACAGGTTTACTCCACTCCCGCAATTCTTAATTCCAAGCCACTGTAACAGTATCAGAAACTATATATCAACCAAAGAAATATTCATTTTCATTTTATAGAACCACTCCCGGATGATTGAGATAATTCGCTCGGACTGAATCTCTCATAGCCATGTTTATAGTTCAGCGTATCAAAGAGTGCTTGTGCTGGAACCGTATAGTCGTTTTCGTTGTAAGCTGCGGCCATTGCAAATATTCTTATTTTATCATTCTTAGGAAGAACAATCTCTTTCACTCCTTTAGGAAGATTGATTTTGTACTTATACATATAGGCATATGCATAAGCATCGTCCCTTCCATTTTTCAAATGACGGAACTGAGTGAAGAAACCAACATTATCTTTTCTCACATATCCTGGTTTTATACCAAGATATTTAATTCCCTTCCATGTGAAGTTCTGCCTCAAGCTAGTTGACTCACCATCCCAGATACGGTCGTCCCATTGACCAATGAATCCTGACCAAACCTGAACAGGAACATTAACCGGCTCATTGCCAACTTTGAATATCCCATCTCTCAGCGTGTCTGCCGATGCTGCAAGCAAGTAGATGCGATTGAATTTTCCATCCGGAAGTTTTATAGTTTGACCTTCACAGGTAACAGCATTATCAGTTCCATCTGTCTTTGGTCCAAGCTCAAATGTTATGTCTTCACTTTTTACCGTATCTGGCAGCATCTCTGCCGGGTAAGTTTTTCCTTTACCGTCAAAGCCACCATTAATTACTTCCTCACCACGGTTAGTAGTTGCATCTAAATTGTATGGCAGCTTAACCGGAACACTCTGCGGCAACGTTAACAATTCTTTCGGCTGTTTCAGCCGCAGCTCAAATGTTCTAAGATGATATGGCGATTCATCAAATACAAGCTTTCCGTCTTTAACAACTGCCGGCTTAATGTATCTCTCCTGTCCGTCAACTTCTTTTGCTGAGATGATTGGACTTGCAAAAGATACTTCAACATTCTTCCATGACTTCCCTTTCGCTTCAACAACTCTCAATATTATGTCATTATTGTTTTCAGCTTTCTTCAAAGCCATAGCATCAATATTTGGATTATTGATACTTAAGAAAGAAAAAGACTTTCCGAGGAATCCGGAATGATGAACCGTTTGAAAAGTAATGAGCGGTTGATTAACTCGATAACCTACAAGATTTGAATTACCTTCACGCCAGTCTCCTTTATGACCATAAACAGCATATAACATTTTGTTCTTGCCGAAGTCCTGATATTCTTGATCTCTATATTCATTGTAGCCTTTGGGCCTGGCAGGAGTATATAAAAGTGTCAATCTCACCACATTATCTGCTGGTTTATCCGAGCCGTTCTTACAATCCTCAAGAATAGAAACACCGTACTTGCCTCTCTTATCCGTAAGATCAAACCATTGATGCGAAGGGACTTCAAATTTCAGAGAATCGTTATTGCCCCTCTGCACTGTTCCGACATCGGAGTTGTATGTTGCTAGCGGATTAGAAACCGTAAGTGGAAAAGTTGCATCAAGCGCTACTTTTTGAGTTGCCCAATCAATATTTGTTTTGAACTCCACTCTGTCACCGGCACTTCCGGCAGCTAAGCGAATCTCCTGTACAAACTTTGAATGACGAGCTTCACGCACCACCTGTATTCCAACTCTTACCGGACCATTCTCTAGAATTTTTACTTTCACCGGACTTTCGACATAACCTTCGGGCGGCAATTTTTGATCCTTCCAATACATATTCCATGCAAGATAAATTTCAGGTTCCTCAAACTGGAAAGCCAACTTTATAGGAGATGATAGAAGTTGTTTCTTCGCAGTTTTATCGTAAATGCTTGAGACATCTCCGTTCTTATCAATCTTGACGACATATTTCGAATTTTCTAATGTTGAAGCTGAAACCTTTAGGTTGGTTTTCATTTCACACGGCTTCAATGATGGTCTTACGTCAAATGTTGTATAACTTAACGACGGTGTCTTTGCTAAGAAAAGTATAGTCAACTTGTCTCCATCGATTTTTTGAATTTGCGATGGCACTTCTTTCCCATCAGGCCCGAAAACTCTTATTGCCTTAGGGACTTTTCTTTTGAAGGTAACGGTAGCCTTAGCAACATCCTGCCTTTCGAATGAAAGCGGATTATATGCAACTACCGGTATGCCTTTTCCGCGGGTATCAAGTGCTCGGATTGCTGCACCGGATGAATTTGCGAAAATATTGCCGAACTGATTTGCTGCAAGCAATTCGTCATTCCACATGTAATGGAATGCATTTGGTATGACTGTTCCCGGAAGCATATCATGAAATTGAGTTGCTAGAACCAGCCACCACGCATTATTTATTTTTGTTTGATCGTATTTTATCCCTCCCAGCCAGCTTCCAATTACCGAAGAAGCTTCTGCATTAAATGCGAGGAACTCGTTCTTTCTATTCCATCTCTTCATGTATGCTGCAGAGTTAATTGAGCCTGCAGAGTGATTGGTAAGTAGCAGTTCACCTTTATACGAAGGCAGCTTTGCTTTTTCTTTCGGAGTTATATCATTGAACATCTGGTCAGATTTAGTTGACACAACTTTTATTTCTGATGTATCTCGTAAACTTCTCTCAAGCCACATTACAGAGCTGTCTGCGGGTGCACCGCCGGTATCGCCTGTCCCATAATACATATAATCGGTATAGACACCTGAACTCTTACCGAGCTTATTAATTCTATCTATCCAATTTTTATCCTTTCCAAGATCAGATTTTATTTTTGTTACGTATGCACCCGGATTAAAAGCTGCGATTACAGACTCACCATCCGGTCCAATCCATCTTCCTACATTAAAAGGGATACCTACTGCTGAGCCCCATGTTAGCTTTTGTGTTGAGAATCCCTTTATGCCGCAATGTGCAAGAACAGAAGGAAGAGATGCCGGGAAGCCGAAGCAGTCAGGCAGCATATATTCATTGCTTGCAACTCCGAATTCTTTTCTGAAAAATTCGTTGCCGTAAAGCACCTGGCGAATAATGGATTCGGATGACGGAGAAAGAACATCATTTTCTTCTACCGAAGATCCAGCCGGAAACCATCTTCCTTCTTTAACAAACATCTTAACCGAATCATATTGAGCCGGATAATATTCCTTCATAAATCTATACCGATTCGCTCCCGAAAAATTGAATATATAATCCGGATATTTCTTAATTAGTGCAAAGTTATCTTCCAATGTATTCCAGATAAAAGTATCTATCGTTGTAGGATAATCCCAACGCCACTGAGTATCGAGATGCGCGTAGCCTACTGAGTAAAGAACCTTCTGCTTAGAAAGATTATACTTCTGGGCAAAAGCAGTTGAAGAAAAGATTATTAAAACAGTCATGAAACTGCAAAGAAATGATTTCATAAAAAATCTCCTATAGTTACTATCATTAAATGATGATACTAAATTATTTTAGCAAAATAATTTTTTTTGTTTTAACAAAATCATTGGCAACAATTCTACTAAAATATACTCCGCTTGCCAATTTACTTCCATCAAAAGTTATCTTATAATCTCCCGGTAATTTTTCTTCGTTGACAAGAGTTTTAACTTCATTTCCTAATGTATCATAAATCTTTAGAGTAACATGAGATAATTTAGGAATTGAATACTCGATTGTCGTACTCGGATTGAAAGGATTAGGAAAATTTTGATATAGCCGGTATGTTAAATTTGCCGGACTATATTTTTTTACAGATGTTAAGTATGCTGGAGTACCATATATCTCAAATTCCTCCAATCTATATCCAAAAGATGAATAATTTTGACTTAAGCAAAGTAACCTTAAATAACGTCCTTTCCCGGTTAATCCGGTAATATTATTTATACCGCCAGTAGCAGTATCTGTTGAAAATATTGTTGTAGTATCATTAGCCTCTGTAATTACTTGCAATTGAAAAGAAGTAGCATAAACCTTTTCCCAACGTAATACTACTCTGTTGATTTCATACGTATTTTTCATGTCAACTGTAATCCATTGCGGATTGAAAGCTTGACTTTCCCAATAAGTTGTTGTATCCCCATCGACAGCATTTTCTGGATAATATGTACTAAAACTTTGAGATGCATTTGCACTCTGATGAAGTGCTCTATTTATTTGGCTGGATTCCAGTACCTTAATAGTAATCGAACTAGTATCGCTCGTATCACCCGTTGCAATTAATTTATAAGTAATTGTTGAATCCGGTGATACATTTACTGAATCATTTTCACCTACTGAAAGTCCATTCAATGTTACATGGGAGCCGATTGTAGCAGCCCATTTTAAATGACTACTTTCTTTGTATCCTTTGTCTAAGTATAAATTATCGGCGGTAAATGTTTTTATAATTCCTGGTGGAAGATATTGTAAGGTAATTTTGTTAGTATCAGAATTAATTCCATTTGTAATCAAAGTATAGGTAGTTGTTTGGGTTGGTTGAACAATCATTGAATCAGTTTCATTTACTTGTGAACCATTTATTGATACTTGAGAACCTGTTGTCGTATTCCAGTATAATTTGACTGATTGTCCCTTTTCAAATTTATATGAATTTGCAGCGAAGTATCGAATTATTCCGGATGGACTGTTATTAATTGAATTATAAGCAATGTTAGCCATTATGGCTGCACCCGCCGAGTCCGGATGAATGCCATCATGAAAATCAGCACTATCATTTTTCACTTGATCATAAAAATCTATAACATCAGTATTTTCTGTTTTTCTAACAGAATCAATCAAAGGAATAATTTGATAATGAATAATCGAGTCGGTAATTCCAAAATTATCGTGAAAAACCCGAGTGGGAAAGCAAGTAAAAATTTGAATATTAGGATTTCCTTGCCTAAAACTATTTACCATGTCAGAATAATCACCAAAGAAATCATTTTTATAAACCCAATTCCATGGCTTACTATCATTCGTTCCTAAGCAAATAATTAATATCTGAGGTTTAAATTTTAATGCTTCCTGGTAAGCAGGCTCTTTCCAATAAGGAGAGTCTCCTTTCTTCAACATTGTTCTTCCGCTAACTCCAAAATTTACTACTTGGTATTCATTACCTAGTATTCCACCTAGCTGTTGGGGATAAGCATTATTTGGGTTAGCCAAACCCGCACCGGCAGTAATACTGTTGCCAACACATGCAACTTTAATTGCAGGTATTTGTGCTGTTAATTGAATTGATATTAAAAAAAGTACGAATAATAATTTCTTCACGATGCTAAATGAATTCATGTACAACCTCACATTGAATTGTTTCATTATTCTTTTTTATCATATATACCATAAGAAGTCAACTATAATATTTTAATTTGGAAGTAATTCTATAAACCTCATCACCAGAGTTTGCAACTATAATTTTAGTTACTATCTTTTCAATAGCTGCTTTAATTAATTTATTAATGATGAGTCAATATTTTTATGAGCTTTATGCAATCACTTCGATATATAATTTATTACTCTAGATGATATAATTTTTATTTAATGTAAACCATCTTATTGCTTGAAACAAAATTATC
>JAMCWE010000236.1 GCA_023475265.1 Bacteroidota bacterium | reverse complement strand
TAAAAAATTATCACTCAATTTTTGGGAGACAAATAGTCGCCCATCAAAAAATAAATTAACTGTTTTTTCAACAACAAAACTAAAATAGTATCACAACTTAAAATTAGCTTTTTAGAGCGGACTCATCTATTAAATTATTTTTGATCAGTGAAGAAACGAAAGTAGCGCCGCCATAAACAATAATATCTTTTCCTGACTTATTCTTCAGCGCATCAATCTCTTCAGTCAAATCGCCTTTTACAATTTTAGTATTTTTCCAATTTGATTTCTGAAGCGTTTTAGTGAAAACGTATTTCGGCTTATCAACCATCTTCCTTGCAAAAGGATATTCAGGACTATCCGGCTCTACACTTGTCCAGTATGAAACAAATCCTTCGGTCATCTTTCTTCCAAGAAGAATTGTATCAACAGAATCAGTCAGTTCATTTACATAAGTTTTTATTTTGTCATCCCAGTTCATGTTCATCCAATCAAGTTCGCCGTTTGGTCCGCTGACAAATCCATCAACTGTCATCTGAACTTGCAGTTTCAATTTTCTTGTTTTCGACTGTGCCATATTATTTCTCCGTCTGATTTTATAATATTTATTCTTTTACATCTCTTCATGCAATCATGCTTCCATGCAGTCATGCTCATCAAATGTTTGAAACGCTTTTAATAGTTTACTCTTCCTCGTACGCTTTAATTAAATCATCGCTTTCAATCTTTATCATCTTCATCATTTCCTGCATTACGCGAGTAGCTTTTTTCTTATCCGGATCGCTCATCAATTTCATCAATAAAGTTGGAACGATTTGCCACGTTACGCCAAACTTATCTGTCAGCCAGCCGCACTGCATTGGTTTGCCACCGTCGAGCAGCTTAGCCCAAAGTACATCAACTTCTTTTTGAGTATCGCAGTTGACGAATAATGAAATTGCCGGAGTAAAATTAAAGTGGCTGCTGTCCATCGCCATATATTCCTGCCCGTTCAGAGTGAACAACCCGTGCTGTACTTTTCCCATCGGACCGTTTTCATTTACACCGAAACGGCTAAGCTTTTTTATCTCGGAAGATTTATCTCCGAGCGAAGAAAATAATGAACTGTAAAAATTCATTGCTTCTTCAGCATTGTTATTGAACCACAAGAAAGGAGTAATCTTCGGTTCCTTCTTCGTATAATTCAACTGCCAGGAGACTCCAAACTTGTCGTCTATCCATGCAAACTTTTCGCTGAACGGATATTTATCCAGCGGCATCCGGATTTCTCCGCCGGCGGATAGTTTATTAAAAAGTTTGTTCACTTGGTCTTCAGTTTTACATTCCACAAAAAATGATATTGAAGAATTGAAAGTAAAATCCTTAACCGGACCGCCGTTCAATGCGATAAAATCTTCGCCGATAAGCTTGAACGACATTGTCATAATTTTTCCTTTTAGATGCGGCATCGCGTCACCGTAACGACTCGTAGACAAAATCTTTGATCCCTTTTCATTGCCCAAAGATTCAAATACCGAAGAGAAAGCGGAGGTATAAAAATTAACCGCTTCCTCAGCCTGGCTGTCAAACCACAAAAATGGATTTATGTTTTTCATTTGAGGTTCCTTTCAAAAATTATTTTTAGAATATCCGCGTTGTTGAATTGCTGATGCAAATTTACTTTCGCTTGCTGCAAAGCGAAAGGTCTGGCTGCGTCAATTTAGATGGCTGTTTGCGACATTAAGAATTCTAAAGGCTGTCGCACATTAAATCATTTTCTATAACTGTTTCAAAGCCGATAAATTCAGAATGAACTGCGTACATTTTATTTTGTCCTATCCTAAATACTTCTTCATAATTTTTTTTTCAAACATTAAACTGTCTTAAATGATGATCGGTATGTTTATATGCTAATTTACCAATCTGGTCTTTATTCATTTTACCGAAAAATGGATGTACTATTGAATAATCATCGGACTGCACGTAATCGTTTAATTGATCAATCCACTTTTGCTTGTTGGATTCTAAATTACCGGTAAGATCTTTTATAATTAAGAACGGTAATGTAGGCATGTTTTGGGGCACCGGCTTTTCGTCCTTTAGAAGTTTTCTTAATGCCAGTTTCCCGAAAAGAAATCCGAGGAATGTTTGTTTGGAAGGTATTCTTCCCAGCGACAGGTCATTCCATAAAATACAATGCCTTATCATTTGATCGACTTCCATCTTTCCCAATTTGGGTTTAGAATACTCCCCTAATAAATTAATTCTTTTGATTAGTCCGGTTCTGATTTCTTCGTTTAAAACAGACTTCATATTCGACATGGTATAATCTTTAGTAATTATTTGTATCTACAAATGCGATATATAAATTGTTACATGAATTAAAATTATATTTTAAAGCGCATCACTAACTTCAAGGTATTTAGTTTCAGCTCTCGCAAAGCAGCATCCAGTTCGTTCCGAACTTATCTCTCAGCATTGCGAACCGCTTTGCAAAAAATGTCTCTTCCATCTTCATAAAAATTTGACCGCCGTCAGAAAGCAATGCATATATTCTTTCGGCTTCTTCTACAGATTCTACAGTAAGAGATAAATACGCGCTGCGCATCGGTTCGGCAAGTGGTATATCCGCTCCCATCAGTGCCGTACCGCCAATCTCAATCCGTGCATGAAGAACATCATCTTCTTTAGCTCCGATAGGAATATTAGCCGGGTCGGGCAAATCTTTGAAAGTTGATATTGATAATATTTTGCCGCCAAGATGCTTCTCGTAAAATTGAAATGCCTCTCTGCAATTGCCCTTATAGTTAACATAGACATCAAGCTTAACTGAATTATTTTTGTTCATGGTTTAATCTCCTCATTTAAATACTCTTCAATGATAGCCACTGCAGCAGCCTGGATTTTGCTGTTCTCATTTGCAGGCATTCCTTCTCCCAAAAAATAACCATGTGTACCCGGCAATATCACTAATTCACTATTTGGAATTCTATGATTCATTTCTAAAGCATGTTCCAAAGTCATTACATCTTTATTACCTGCCATAATAAGTGTAGGAACTTTTATAGAAGATATTTGTTCATCGCTCCAGCCCTTGAATTCCACCATTCTTGCTTTGTCTTTTTCAAACATATTTTGCAAACCGGCAGAATCGTGAGTAATAGTTAAATAAGCTTCTCTAAAAAGTGAAGGCATGTCTTGCAGAGTAGCTTTTGCCATACCATCAAAAAATCCTTTTACAACTCCATCTCTTTTATAAAATGCAGAGGCTATAATCATTTTGTTAATTAATTCGGGATGATCTAATGATAACTGTATACAAGTTTGACCGCCATTACTAAATCCTAAAAAATCTGCTTTTTTTATTTTAAGATAAGAAAGTAATGCTGCAATATCCGAGGCATCACTCTTAAATGATTCCGGAGCGTCTCGGTCGTTGGTATGTCCGTGCGCCTGTAATTCTACGGCAATCACTTTATGATGCTCTGAAAGTAGTGGCAGTACTTTTCCGAATGTAGTTTGTATATTTGAGCCGCCTCCATGAATTAAAATCAAGGGATTGCCTTCGCCGTGAATTTCATAATACATCTTAATACCGTTTACCGGTGCATATCCGTTATTGAAATCTTGCTTAACCGTCATATTGACTCCTGTTATGAATTGAATTTGATTTTCAAAATGAACCTGTCTTTACCTCCCCGGCTCTCTTGTAATTGGCAACAATCACTCCGCTAGGAGTAATCGCACTCTCGGTTAATATAAATGCTGCCGGAATTGTACCATCGCCAAACAACTTTTTACCTTTACCAAGAGTCAACGGAAATATTTTAAGCCAGAGCTCGTCAACTAAATCATGCTTCAATAGCAGTTGAGTGAGCTTACCACTGCCCCAAACTTTTATGTCAGAACCTTCTGATTTTTTTAGCTTCTCTATTTCTGCCAAACTTTCGAGGAATACAGAGTTTTTCCAATCTGACTTGTTTAAAGTCTTAGACAATACATATTTTGTTACATCATTGATACCTTGCCAATTATCAGCATGTTCTGGCCAGTAAGAAGCAAATATCTCAAATGTTTTTCTTCCCAAAAGAAGATCTGAAGGTTTCATCTGTTTTTCCATGATCTTACCGGAAGCTTCGTCAGAATAAGGTACAACCCAACCGCCGTATTTGAAACTGCCGGAAGTGTCTTCCTCAGGTCCACCGGGTGCTTGCAAAACACCATCCAGGGTTATAAATTCTATAACGATTATTTTTCTCATTTTATTTTTCCTTTGATGAATTTAATATATTATTATTTACGCTCGATGATTTTCTAAGCTCAGAAATTTATTCTTCCTCTATGAATTTTACCGGATCTAAGCGAACCATGCATCTTACATCCTTCTCGTTCAAATACATTTCAACACAGCATCCGTTAGGATCGATCAACGGATCTTTAAGTATTTCATTAAAGGCTTTGCTAATATCCGAAATATTATTCATGAAATCCGAAATGAAAATAGCGTTGTAATTTCCTTTCTTAACCGTAAAAGATTCACATCTAAGTTCTTCGGCTTCGCCATCGAATAATTTGTTTGCTGCAGCTTTATAAATTATTTTTCCATCTTTGCCGGGATAGGAAATTCCAAATAAGTTTCTGCCGTTTTTAGATGAAGTTTTTTTTGCCAATCTTTCAAAGGCTTCCATTACTCCGTCGGGAAAAGATTTTGCCGGTACACAAATAAGTTTAATGTCATCTTCTAAAAAATATTTTTCCATAATTATGTTCCTTCTGATAATATATTTTTCCGCGTCTTTGAATTGCCGGTGTAAATTTAATTTCTAATTTTTCAGAATGAAAGGTGTGATTACGGCAATATAGGGGGTTGATTGCGACATATGATTTTTTTAGCTTTCAGTTATGAAACACGTATCTATACTTATACCGCGCGGACATACAAGCCTTGTTAATATCGAAGGAACTCATCAAATTCTTTCTGAAGTGAATAGCATACTAACAAGTATGGAAAGAGCTCCTATCTTTAATATTCATCTTGTCGGAATTGCAAAGGAAACAAAACAAACTACCGGTTTGTTTACTGTAAATCCTGATGTTTTAATTTCAGATGTTAAAAAGACTGATCTTATTATCATACCGGCAATACACGGAGATCAAATCAAAGTGCGAGAAGACAATCAAGAATTTATCCCCTGGATAATACAACAGTATAAAGAAGGCGCCGAAGTTGCCAGCTTCTGTATTGGATCTTTCTTTCTTGCGAGTACCGGTTTATTAAAAGGTAAACAGAGCACTACGCATTGGATTTTTGCCAATGAATTTAGAAATATGTTCCCGGATGTTATTCTGCTTGACGATAAAATTATGACTGCTCAGGACGGCATTTACACAAGCGGCGGCGCTTATTCTTATTTAAATCTTCTCCTTTACCTAATCGAAAAATTCACCGGTCGTGATATTGCTTTGATTATCTCAAAAGCTTTTATGATAGACATAGACAAGAACAGCCAGTCTCCGTTTATTATGTTCAAAGGGCAAAAAGGACATGATGACGAACAAATAAAGAAAGCTCAGGACTATATTGAGAATAACTTCAATGAAAAAATAACTGTTGATCAACTGGCAGACATGCTTGCGCTCAGCCGCAGAAGCCTTGAACGCAGATTCAAAAAAGCAACTTGTAATACTGTAATTGAATATATCCATCGCGTAAAAGTTGAAGCCGCAAAAATGAGTCTTGAAACCTCACGCGAAAATGTAAATGAAGTGATGTACAAAGTCGGCTATGCAGATTCAAAAGCCTTCCGGATTACTTTTAAAAGAATTACCGGCTTATCTCCAATTCAATACCGCAATAAATATAACCGGGAAATTGCCGCATAATTGCGTACCCTGCTGCAATAATTTATTTTGTAATAGTTATGTTGAAACCTTCTAATTATCAAGAAAGCAACTTTTGTCAATGCAACGTTTATTTATCAATCTTGTAATGCTTATTAACGCTACGAGAAAAATAATTGAATAACCTAACCTGGACAAGCCAGAACCAAAGAGGTAAAAAAAGATTATCTTTGCAAAAAAAGGATGAGCGATGGAATTGCTAACGGAGCGCTACAAAGAAAAAATAGCCGGAAGCCTCGGCTGTTATGACCGGTTAATATTTACCGGTACATTACCTGGTCTATGCTATGCAGAGGGAATGACAAGATATTTATATACAAAAGGGATACGCATATTTGACTATCCAAAATTTGCAGAACCATACCGTGAAAAGCTAAGAGCAAATGCCGAGAGACTGTCAAAAGAAAC
>JAMCWE010000221.1 GCA_023475265.1 Bacteroidota bacterium | reverse complement strand
GTTTCTTTTGACAGTCTCTCGGCATTTGCTCTTAGCTTTTCACGGTATGGTTCTGCAAATTTTGGATAGTCAAATATGCGTATCCCTTTTGTATATAAATATCTTGTCATTCCCTCTGCATAGCATAGACCAGGTAATGTACCGGTAAATATTAACCGGTCATAACAGCCGAGGCTTCCGGCTATTTTTTCTTTGTAGCGCTCCGTTAGCAATTCCATCGCTTATCCTTTTTTTGCAAAGATAATCTTTTTTTACCTCTTTGGGTCTGGCTTGTCCAGGTTAGGAGAGGATGTATAAACAGTACTTCAATTTTTACTGGAATAAGACTATATTCAAAATGATTTTAAAATGACTGTACAAAATTAAAAAGAGAGCACAGCTTTCGCCGTACTCCCTTTAGGGGTCAACAACAAAAATAAAATTATTACGGATAGAATCTTAAGCCTAAGGCCGCATCCACTGCAGAACCAAAATCTGGAGATAAACCAACAAGTAGCCCGGCTTCAAAAAATATTTCTAGAGGAGTTTCTCTCGGAATAATATTCACGCCAAAAATTCCTCTAACTCCCAATCCGGCACCTCCGGACCTAACATAAAAGCCTTCATCACCGTTGTAAAAAAATCCGTGTCCGGTTCCAAAACCAATTGCAGCGCCTGGTCCGGCATACAGCTTTGCAATTGAAGAATGGAATGCGTCAAAATGCCAAAGGTAATCTACATCTAACCGCGGGCTTCCAAAGTATGACGAACCTAAATCAAACACAAAAGCATTTTCTCTATTTGTCCAAAGTTTAAGTGTTGCCCCGGTCGGATCTCCTATCATTATTCCAAATCCAAACTGCTTACCTTGGGGAGATTGAGCAAAAACTTTTTGAGTAATTCCTAAAAGGAAAATCGAAATTATTAAAACAAATATTCTTCTCATGGGATTGCTCCTAATTTTTTTTACAATAAGTTTATTTCTACAATCCCTCAAACAAAACATTACTAAAATGCAGATAAACTTTTTATGACAATATAATTTCTATCACAGAAAAATTGAAAAAATTTATAAATAAGCCATCTATGAAATAAATGATTGTTTTAGAAAAATTATTTCATAGGAGACATACCCATGGTTTCCCATTCTTCCTTTGCTGGTCCGTAAATACCTGGAACTTTTAATCCGGCTTGTCTCATAAGAACAGTCATCTGAGCTCGATGATGAATTTGATGACGAATTAACACTTCCAATACAAACCCTTTCTTCCAATTTTGCCCGTACATCTGAACATCTTCTTTTAATGATTCATCAGACCAATTGTCAGAAACAATGCCTGCTAATTCCTTGGAATCTTTTTTATATTCTTCTGCAATTAATTTAGCACTTGCCGGCACTTCTGAATTTTCATCGATTTCTTTTGCAGGCAATCCGGCGTGAACAGCCATTTCTCCTAATGAAATAACGATATGCCATGCGAGTCTGCCGAGAGTTCTTCCGTTTTCATAAACCTTTTGATTTAATGATTCATCGGTAAGACTATTCAGAATTCTTAAAGTCGCTTCCGATTCGGACTTCCAGTCATTTTGAAAATCAGAAATTTTATAATACATATTATCTTCCTTGTAATTCTAATTGATTTTTTTATTCTAGATTAGATAGAATCTCTTTCAACTTAGAAAGATTATTCATCCAATCTTTTTCTTTTATTATTTCTTTCTCTACAACATCTTTCGCAGCGTTGTTAACAAACTTTTCATTTGAAAGTTTCTTTTGAATTCCAATCAATGCGCCTTCAAGCCGCACTATTTCCTTTTGAAGTCTGTTCCGCTCAACATCAAGATCAATTAAACCTTTCAACGGAATGTAAATTTCACAATTTTTTAATACTGCCGATGCGCTTGCTTTTGGTTTTTCAATATGTTCGTCAACTTTTAATTCTTCAACCTTTGCCAGCTTCTTGATATAATCAATCTGATAGTCATTTACTTTTGATGATTTGATAAATGCGGTTACAAACTTTGACGGCGGTATATTCATCTCTCCACGAATATTTCTTATTGCAGTAATTATCTCTTGAATAAAATTCATTTCATGCTCAGCTTCGGAATTGATTAGAGATTTGTCCAACTGCGGATAATTTGATATTGAAATACTTTCACCGTTATTTCTTTTTTCAATTAACTGCCAAAGCTCTTCAGTAATAAACGGCATAAAAGGATGAACAAGCTTCAACAAATTTTCAAAAATTCCCAGCGCTCGTGTCAGTACAGCTGATTTCACTTCTTCATTGTCTGAGTAAAGCCTGTTCTTTGCCAATTCGATGTACCAATCGCAGAAGTCATTCCAAACAAACGAATAAATAATTTTGCTTGAATTATTAACTTCAAACTTTTCCATCGCGTTATTCAAATCGGACAATGTTTGATGAAATCGCGAGTTGATCCATTTGTCAGAAAAATCTAAATAGCTGTCTTTTAATTCTTGAGATACTGGAATGTTCTCAGCGTTCATCAGAAGAAATCTTCCTGCATTCCAAATTTTATTTGCAAAGTTTCTTCCTATCTCGCATTTATCGGCGCTGAATAAAACATCCTGACCGAGCGGCGCAAGATAAATTACCGTAAACCTTAAAGCATCTGAACCATATTCTGAAATTACATCAAGCGGATCTGGAGAATTGCCAAGCGACTTGCTCATCTTTCTTCCTTGTAAATCACGAATGACACTTGTGAAATAAACATGACGAAAAGGAATATCCTTTTTAAAATGAAGTCCCGCTATTATCATTCGTGCAACCCAAAAGAAAATTATATCCGGTGCGGTAACAAGCGCATCGGTTGGATAATAATATTTTTGTTCTTCCTCAGTTTTAAAAACATCATAAGCCCAAAGCCAGCTTGAAGCCCATGTATCAAGCACATCCTCATCTTGATGCCAATTCTCTATATCTTTTGGCGGATTTATTTCGCAATGCATTTCTTTAGTTGATTTATGATACCAAACCGGAATTCGGTGCCCCCACCAAAGCTGCCTCGATATGCACCAGTCTTTAATGTTGCTCATCCAATGATCGTAAGTTTTAATCCAATGATCCGGATAAAATTTTATTTTTCTTTCTCTAACAACTTCAAGCGCTGGTTTTACTAGCTCTTCCATATTCATGAACCATTGTTCAGACAAGTACGGTTCTATCGGTACGCCGCCGCGTTCGGAGTAACCGACTTTGTTTTGGTAGTCTTCAACTTTTTCAAGTAATCCTAATTCTTCAAATCTCTCTATTACTTTTTTGCGTGCAGCATATCGGTCCAATCTTCGAAATTCTTCCGGGACATTATGATTAGTTGATGCATCATCATTAAAAATATTAATGAATTCCAGTTTATGACGTTTACCCATTTCGTAATCATTTACATCATGAGCCGGAGTAACTTTCACGGCACCGGTTCCAAATTCCATATCAACATACTCATCTGCAAAGATTGGAATTTCTCTTTGTGCAATCGGCAGCAAAATTTTTTTGCCGATAAAATTTTTATATCTTTCATCTTTAGGATTAACAGCAACGCCTGTATCGCCGAGCATTGTTTCCGGTCGTGTTGTTGCAACCAAAACGAATTTATCTGTACCCATTACTGGATATTTCAAATACCATAGTTTTCCGTTTATAGTTCTATAAATTACTTCTTCATCGGATATTGCAGATTTGGAAGCCGGGCACCAATTGACCATCCTGTAACCGCGATAAATTTTTCCTTCTTTATAAAGTTTTACAAACGCCTCTAAAACTTTCTTGTAATAATCTTCATCCATCGTAAAGCGCTCGCGTTCCCAATCGCAGCTAACGCCGAGCTTCTTCAACTGCTGAATAATTATTCCACCGTATTTATCTTTCCATTCCCAGCAGTACTTTAAAAATTCCTCGCGTCCGATTTCATATTTCTCAATTCCTTTTTCCTTCAGAAAATTTGTTACCTTAGTTTCTGTTGCAATCGAAGCATGATCTGTTCCCGGAACCCAGCATGCATTATAACCTTGCATTCTTTTTGTGCGAATGAAAATATCCTGAATAGTATTATTCAAAACATGTCCCATCGTTAAAATGCCGGTTATGTTCGGCGGAGGAATTACTATTGTATAAGATTTTTTGTTTTTATCTACTTCGGAGTGAAAAAGATTTTTCTCCAGCCAGTATTTATACCACTTATCTTCAACTGATGACGGATTGTACGCTTTTGGTATTTCTGAAATATTTTTCTCGGTCATTTAACTCTCAACTAATCTTTAATTTTAGTTGTAAATATAATGAAAAAATAAAAGTGGTGATGAGATTGAGGTAAATTGCCCAAAAATTTAACTGCATTCCCAATAAATTTTTTTGTCTAATTCCCGAATAATAATTTTATTGATGAACAACCATATTTTACGATTAGCTGAAAATTCCAGATAAAAATTCTTAGCTAGTTTTAACACATATCTTCTTTCAAAACAGCTTGTTCTTTTTGAGATGTGGTTTAATTATCATATGTTTGATGTGTAATTATGAAAAGTTTGCTTCAGAAAAATCTTGTTGCCTGCTTATCTTAATAAATATTCAATAATCCGACCGCTGATTTAAAACATAAGAAATTTTTACCCGCCGGTCTTAAAAAGAAGGACTCATTTAATGTCATTCGAAAAATTAAATCTTATAAAGCCAATAGAAAAAGCATTGGCCGAAGAAGGTTATATTCATCCTACTCCAATTCAACATCAAGCAATCCCGTTTATACTGGAACGAAAAGATATTCTTGGCTGCGCACAAACCGGTACTGGTAAAACGGCTGCTTTTGCTGTTCCCATTCTTCAAATACTTTATTCTGAAAAACCAGCGGAAAAATATAAAAGGACTATAAATTCTCTAATACTTACACCCACCCGGGAACTTGCTCTTCAGATTGGAGAAAGTTTTAAAACATACGGCAAATATACTGGCCTTAAGAGTACCGTAATTTTCGGCGGAGTTTCACAAAAAGGACAAACTGATCTCTTAAGAAATGGCGTTGACATTCTAATTGCAACTCCCGGCAGGCTGCTCGACCTGATGAATCAAAATTTTGTTTCACTGCAGAATATAAAATTATTTGTTCTTGATGAAGCTGATCGAATGCTTGATATGGGATTTATTAATGACGTTAAAAAAATAATTTCAAAGCTGCCTGCTAAAAGACAATCCCTTTTCTTTTCTGCAACAATGCCAAGGGAAATTATAAAATTTGCCGGTACAATTTTATCAGATCCAGTTAAAATTGAGGTAACGCCGGAATCTCCTGCAGTAGAAACAATTAAGCAAGGTGTATATTTTGTTGCTAAACCAAATAAGAAAGCACTTCTGATTCATTTACTAAAAAACGAATCAATTGATTCCGCTCTTGTTTTTACTCGAACTAAACACGGCGCAGACCAGGTAACAAAAATTTTAAACGGCGCAAAAATCCACGCTGAAGCAATTCATGGAAATAAATCGCAGAACGCACGACAGAGAGCATTAAGTAATTTTAAATCTAAACGAACAAGAGTGCTGGTAGCAACTGATATTGCTTCCCGCGGAATTGATGTTGATAAACTTTCTCACGTTATTAATTATGAAATGCCTGATGTATCCGAAACTTATGTGCACCGTATCGGAAGAACTGGAAGAGCTGGATTAAGCGGAGTTGCTCTTTCGTTTTGCGACGCTGAAGAAAAATCATTATTAAAAGACATAAATAGATTTATAAACATTCCCATTCCTGTAATTAGAGATCATCCGTTTGTTCAAAATGAAAAAGAAATTGGAAATATAAATCCTTCAGCAAATAATTCTCGAGTTACTAAAAAGAAATCTGGTGAAGATTTTAATCCTGCTGATGCTGGCCAAAAAAATAAAAAGAGATGGTTCGGGAAAAACAGCTTTAAAGGTAAGAGCAAAAGTTATGGAAGGAACACGGCGCGCAAATATTAAAACTGGTGCACACGTAGCGATTGTGCTAAAAGAAGATCAACCTACCGGTAAGCTCACTGAAGGTTTTGTAAAAAACATTCTTACAAAGTCTCAAGTACATCCGCATGGAATCAAAGTACGGCTAGAAACCGGCGAAGTAGGACGAGTAAAAAAATTATTAGAATAATATTATTTAATGATATACATGTAGTTCGGAATTTTTACTTGAATTCCATGATCAGGCCCATCCAAGTCCGAATGCTGATCGCCTACATCGCCGGCAATCTTATATCCTTTCTGAGTGAGCTCAACTCTTATTTTTGATTTGTATTCTTTAGCAGTTAAATTATTTTCATCAGAATTTCTAACAATCAAAGTATCAAAATCTTTATAGCCGTCGTTTACAAGATTTTTAAAAGTTGAATTGTACTGGTATTCTTTTCTGCCGGTAATAAAAATTAATTTAAATCCCTTTTCATACAAAAAATCATAAAGCCTTTTTACTCCGGTTATTGCAGGTGCCTTCGCTTCTTCAATCCATTTATCCCACAAGCCAGGCACATATCCGAAATCTAATTTTTTATTAATTTCATAATTTGAAAGTGTAGTTTCATCAATGTCAAAAACAACTGCGCTGCTGTCTGTAACCGGAATATCTCTAAACTCATCTATTGCCTTGTTTACAACTTTGTCGAGTTCCTTTTCATATTTTCCGGATTCATAATAATTTATTACTTCTTCTTTAGCTAGACTTAGATTAGTTGGAACTGTTGCGCAGGATTGGAATATGAAGATTGCTGACAAAAAAAATAAGACAGCAATAACTCTATTTTTACTACTCATCATAACCCCGATTAAATTTGAATAAATTAGGCGTCAATAATGCAAAAAAAGATTATTGAAATCAATAGTCATGATCTTCAACAATCACTTGCCGAAACCGTGATAGTTTTGTAATAATAAATTTTTATATTGAACATAAACAAACCAATTATCTTTATGAAAAAAGTATTAATCGTTGAAGACGATAAGGAAATCTCAAATCTCCTGGAAATTCATTTAACTGATTTGAATTGCAATATCAAAAAATGTTATGATGGATTATCAGGATTAAATTCTGCAAAGACAGAAAGTTTTGCTTTAATTGTATTGGACATAATGCTTCCCGCGCTTGACGGGTTTGAGGTCTGCAAAGAAATCCGTAAGCAAGAAATTCATACTCCGGTATTAATGCTGACATCAAAATCTGAAGAGACTGATAAAGTGCTTGGATTGGAATTCGGAGCTGATGATTATTTAACCAAGCCGTTCAGCATCCGCGAATTTACTGCAAGAGTAAAAGCAATTTTCAGAAGAGTTGATTCTTTATCAAATGAAAAAAGTGATCAAAAAGACCTTCGCTTTGAAGAATTAAAAATTGATGTAACAAACAGGAAAGTTTTACTGAATAATAAGCGAATCGAGTTAACACCAAAGGAGTTTGATTTGCTTTACCTGATGGCGGCACATCCTGGACGAACTTATACCAGGGAAAATTTATTAAATCTTATTTGGGGTACGCAATACAGCGGTTACGAGCACACTGTAAATTCTCATATCAATAGGCTGCGGACTAAAATTGAAACTGATGTTTCCAATCCTAAATTTATTTTAACAAGCTGGGGCGTTGGTTACCGGTTTAATGATCAGCTGAATAATTAATTATCATATAATTCGATGAAAAATTTTTTCAATTCACTATTCTGGAAAATATCTGCTGTATTTTTATTAATTCTTCTCATCATCTCAACTGTATATATTTATATCTCAGTAAACACTGCCGAAATGTATTTCCAGGAAACCAGACAGAAGCTTGATATCAAAGTTGCCTCGCACATTGCTCATGATAATGATTTCTTTTCAGGCGATTCAATCAACATAAATGCTTTGAAAGATGTTTTTCATAACGTAATGGTAATCAATCCAAGTATCGAAGTTTATCTTCTTGATACAACCGGAACTATTTTAGCTTACGATGCACCGAAGAAATCAGTAAAGCTAAAAATAGTTCCTCTTGAACCGATTAAAAAATTTCTTACATCGAATAAAGAAACATTCTTGATGGGAATTGATCCTAAGAATCCCAAAAGACAAAAAGCATTTTCAGCAGCGCAAGTTTTCGACAAAGGGAAATTCAAAGGATACATTTATGTTATTCTCGGCGGACAGGAATATGAAAACGCTTCTCAATTAGTTTTCGGTAGTTATATTTTGCGGCTTGGTGTTAGATCGATGATAATTGCATTAATAACCGCTGCGATAATCGGATTTTTAGCAATAGGATTCATCATCAGAAATCTAAACAGAATTGTAAATGTTATTCGCGATTTTCAAAAAGGAAATCTTAACGCGAGGATAAAACTTAAAAGTAAAGGTGAACTTCAAGAATTCGCAAATTCATTTAACGATATGGCAAATACTATTGTGAACGACATTGATGAAATGAAGAGAATGGATTATCTTCGTCGTGAATTGATCGCAAATGTTTCTCACGATTTAAGAACGCCGCTTTCAATCATACGTGGTTATATTGAAACTGTTTTAATCAAAGATGAAAAATTATCCGCAGAAGAAAGAAAGAAATATTACGATACAATCCTCAGCAGCACAGACCGCTTGCTTGGACTGGTTGAAGAATTGTTCGAGCTTTCAAAGTTGGAGGCAAAAGAAAGTCTACCTGATAAAGAAATATTTTCTCTCGCCGAGCTTTTACAGGACATTCATCAAAAGAATTTGGTAATAGCAAAATCGAAAAACATAAATCTGAATCTTGATATTTCAGAAAACCTGCCCTTCATAAATGCTGATATAAAAATGATGGAGAAGGTATTTCAAAATCTTTTAGATAATGCATTCAAGTTTACTCCTTCCGGCGGTGAAATAAACATCACTCTTAAAAGAAAAAATGATGAACAATTAATCGCATCAATAACAGATAACGGATTAGGAATTGCTGAAGAAGAAATTCCTAACATCTTTGAAAGATATTACCAGGTAAAAAGAATCTCCATCGATAACAAACAAGGAACAGGGCTTGGGCTCACGATTGTAAAAAAAATATTAGATATTCATAACATAAAAATTGAAGTTAAAAGCGAACTAACAAAAGGCACTTCTTTCATTCTAACCATACCTGTTGCAAAACACACAAAAATTTAATCCAATAATTTTAATATTCTTTTAAAATTTTTATTTCTTTTTATTCTTTCGTGATTATTTCGTGACCATTGAAAAATAAATTTGACTCGTCAAAAAATTATGACGATAAAAAATTTGAAAGGATGAACAATGAACGTGAATATTTTAGTTTTTCTTTTAAGTGCCGCATTTATTTTCGGATGCGCAAAAATGGATTCGAGAGAAATAGAAACCCACCAATCGATGTCAGTATTACAAAATAATGACGAATTAGATACCGCAACATTTGCCGGCGGCTGCTTCTGGTGCATGGATGCGCCATTCGAGAAACTTGACGGTATAAAAGATGTTATTTCCGGTTATGCAGGCGGACAAGTTAAAAATCCAACTTATGCCCAGGTTGAAACCGGAACCACCGGAAGCGTTGAATCAATTCAGGTAATATATGATCCAAAAGTAATCAGCTACGCAGAACTTCTTGGAGTATATTGGAAACAATTTGATCCAACAGATGCTGGCGGTTCTTTTCATGATAGAGGATCACAATATGAATCGGCAATATTTTATAGAAATGAAACTGAAAAACAATTAGCTGAAAATTCCAAAGACATGCTGGGAAAATCTGGTATTTTCAAAAAGCCTATTGTAACAAAAATTGAATCCTATACATCTTTCTATCCGGCAGAAGATTATCATCAGCATTTCTATAAAAAAAATCCGGCAAGGTATAATGCTTATCGCGAGGCATCAGGAAGGGATAGTTTTATAATGGCAGTTTGGGGGGATAAAGATGTAAATAAATACATTAAAAAATCGGAGGATAAAATGGATAAGACAAAGTTAACGCCGCTTCAATATGAAGTAACACAGAAGAACGGAACTGAAATGCCATTTCAAAATGAATATTGGGATAATCATAAACAAGGAATTTATGTTGACGTAGTTTCAGGCGAGCCCTTGTTTAGTTCAACAGATAAATTTGATTCCGGCTGCGGATGGCCTAGCTTTTCCAAACCGATTGACACTCGTTTTATTAAAAAGGATGTCGATAAATCTCATGGAATGATCAGGACCGAAGTAAGAAGTGAAATAGCTGATTCTCATCTCGGACATATATTTGATGACGGCCCGGAGCCAACGGGATTGAGATATTGTATAAATTCCGCCTCACTTAAATTTATTCCAAAAGAAGATATGGAAAAAGAAGGCTACGGAGAATATCTCTATCTATTCAAATAACTTTCACACAAGCGCATGGCTGCATGAAAGCATGATTACGTAATACAAAAACATGCAATCATGCATCCATGCTTTTAATTCCAATATCTCCATAATAATCTATAACCATTTCTTTTTAGTTAACAATCACAATCGACAAAAATCTTTTTCCATTAAAGCTTATCTATATAGATTATTGTCTATAATTTGTGGATTTTTAATAGTGTCAATTATTTTTTTAGGAGACATTCATTATTATGGCAGTTATTAAAGCATTCAAAGCACTACGACCGACAAAAGATTCGGCTGACAAAGTTGCAAGCGTTCCTTACGACGTTGTTAATACGGAAGAAGCAAAACAGCTTGCTGAAGAAAATCCATTAAGCTTTCTTCGCGTTACAAGATCAGAAATAGAATTAAAAGAAAATATCGATCCCTACTCACCTGAAGTTTATAAAAAAGCAAAAGAAAATTTGCAAAGATTAATTTCACAGGCTCCATTGAAAGTTGATGAATCAGAACATTTCTATCTTTATAGATTGGAGATGGAAGGAAGAGCGCAGATTGGAATCGCGGCAGCATTTTCGGTTGATGATTACGATAACAATGTAATCTTAAAACATGAGAAGACAAGAAAGGTAAAAGAAGACGATCGTACTAACCATATCGTAACCACCGGTGCACAAACCGGTCCGGTATTTTTAACTTATAAACCGGTAAAAGCAGTTGATAAAATTGTCGAGGAAACTATAAAAAATGAAAAACCGCTATATGATTTTACTTCTTCTGATGGAATCAAACATACAATTTGGTCAGTGCCGGAGAAAAACAGCAAATCAATTGTCGATGAAATTGCAAAAGTAAAAAATCTTTATATTGCAGACGGGCATCACCGGGCAGCAAGCGCAAGCCGCGCTAGAAAGGTAAAGCAGGAATCAAATCCAAATCATTCCGGTAAAGAAGAGTATAATTATTTCCTGGCAGTTCTCTTCCCTGCCGATCAGTTAAAGATTTTGTCTTACAATCGAGTTGTATTAGATCTGAACGGAAAATCAAAAGATGAATTTCTTAATGAAGTGATTGAGAAATTCCAGATTGAAAAAACAAATACCGCTCAACCCGATAAGCAGAAAACTTTTGGAATGTTTCTCGACGGTGAGTGGTATGTGTTGAAGCCGCGAGATTTGATTTTGGCAAGTAATAGTCTTTCAAAATCAATTGCCGAAACTCTTGATGTAAGCATTTTGCAGGATTTTTTACTCAATCCAATTTTAGACATTGACGATCCGAGAACAAATAAAAGGATTGATTTTGTAGGCGGAATTCGTGGAACAAAAGAATTGGAAAAGTTAGTCAACACAGGAAGAGCATCAGTTGCTTTTTCATTATTTCCGGTTTCGGTCGATGATCTGATGAACATTTCAGATGCAGGCGAGATTATGCCGCCTAAATCCACCTGGTTCGAGCCGAAGCTGAGAGACGGTTTATTAGTCCATTTAATTTAACTTTAACTAAAAAGAATCTTTATTATTTATTTTCATATTTAATTGTAAAAGGAAAGGTGATTATGCAAAAGAGAATATATAATTTTAGTGCAGGTCCGGCAGTGTTACCGGAAGATGTTCTTAAAGAAGCGCAGGAAAATTTATTTGCTCTTCCCAGTGTGGGAATGTCGATTTTGGAAATCAGCCATCGTTCTAAAACTTTTGATAAAATAATTGACGAAGCAAAAGCAGATTTACGAAAGTTGCTTGATATAAATGATAACTACGATATTTTATTTTTACAAGGCGGTGCAAGCTTGCAGTTCTCTATGGTACCATTAAACTTAATGCCTCCAAAGAATAAAGCAGATTACATCCTCACCGGAAGCTGGTCGAAGAAAGCACAGAAAGAAGCAAAGCGCGTAGGCATTGTTAATGTAGCTGCTTCTACGGAATCTGAAAGTTTTAATCGTATCCCAAAACAATCGGAATTAAACTTAGATCCGGATGCAGCTTATGTCCACTATACTTCTAACAATACAATTTACGGCACTGAATGGCATTATGAACCTGAGACTGGAAATGTTCCTTTGGTTTGTGATGCTTCTTCAGATATTCTAAGCAAAAAAATTAATGTAAACAAATTTGGATTGATCTATGCCGGTGCTCAGAAAAATATGGGACCATCCGGCGTTACCATGATTATCATTAGAAAAGATCTTTTAGCAAGAAGTTCGGATTCTCTTCACACTATGCTTAATTATAAGATTCATTCAGAAAATGGTTCCATGTATAACACTCCAAGCACGTTTGGAATATACATCATTGGGCTTGTTGCTAAATGGCTTATTAAAAACGGCGGACTTGATACAATGTATAAAACGAACAAAGAAAAAGCTGACGTTCTATACAAGTGCATTGATGAAAGTAAAGACTTCTACAAAGGTCACGCTTTGCCCGATAGTCGTTCGCTTATGAACATCACTTTTAGATTGGCCACGGAAGATTTAGAGAAAAAATTAATTTCTGAAGCTACTGCGGCAGGTTTTGATGGATTGAAAGGACATCGTTCTGTAGGCGGATTGCGGGCTTCAATCTATAATGCATTCCCTAAAAAGGGTGTTGAAGATCTCGTTTTATTTATGAAAGATTTTCAATCTAAAAATAGTTAAACAATAATTATTTGGGGGCGAAGACTTTCTTCGCCCATTAAATTGATGAAAGAATTAGATGAAAAATAATAAAGATAAAACGGCTAAGAAATCTATTAACCTATTTATAATTCTTACTTCCTCAATCTTGGTTGCTGCCGTCGTTTGGTTTTTTATATTACCTATAGTTTTCAATTCTGGTTCAACTTTATTATTATCATTTTTTTCAAAAAAAGAAGAAATAAAACTTACAGCTTTCAGCACCGAAGCTTTTGCCTACGGAATGGATGACAGCTCTGAAGTCGATGGAACAACCCGGGTTAAAGGTTTTCAGCAAGATCAAAAAAATAATTTATATTCATCCACGTTATCTTACAGTGTTGACCTTGTTACTCCTAAAGGTGATACCGTCAAATCTGTATTCAATAGGATTGTTGATAAATCGAATAAAGAAAAAATGAGCGATGTTCAATTGGATGCTCAATTTGATCTTGGCCCTTCGTATGCAAATGGGAAGTATAAATTAATTTATAAAATTAAGGATGTTTTGTCAGGACAAAGCACAATTGCAACTGCGGATTTTGATTTGGGAGATTAAAGTAAATCTACAAAAAGTTTTTTAGAACGCAGATAAGCAAATACAAAATCAATAAAGATATTTAACAGGAATTGGTTTCCTGCCTGAATAACCTTCATCAACATCATGATAAAATTTAATATCAGCTTCATCGGTTTTCCAGCAAAGCATAACTTCTTTACCATCAATAATCGCCGGAAAATCTATTAGGCCGATTGTAAAATTCCAATCCTTATAGAAGCAGCCGATTTCTTCCAGTTCATTCATAAAGCCGTTTATATCGCTTGCCATTTTTTTCATTTGCGGATTATCTTCGATAACTCCATCTAAATCTTCGGCAAGCAGGCGGATTTCTCTTGTTGTATCAAGAATATCCTTAACGATTTTCCGAACCAGCGGTAATGTTAATTTCGCTTCTGCTGGTGTAAAGAATTTTGTTTCGATCATATTAAATTCTTACGTAAATTTTTAATCATGCTCTGTAGAATATAATAAAAAAAGATTTTATAAATTCAACCGTTTATCAGAAAACCCGGCTTTTTTTTCTAAAAAAACCGGGTTTTTAAGAGAAATTTTATTTCTCAGCCATAAAAGGATAACGCCAATCCTTAGGCGGATCAAAAGTTTCTTTCATAGCTCTTGCCGTCATCCAGCGCATAATGTTCATTGCGCTACCGGCTTTATCGTTTGTGCCTGAAGATCTCCCGCCTCCAAATGGCTGCTGCCCGACAACTGCAGCGGTTGGTTTATCATTGATATAAAAATTGCCTGCAGCATTTCGAAGCTTATCAGACATTTTGCTGATTACTTCTCTGTCCTGCGACCAGATACATCCCGTTAATGCATAAGGAGAAGTCGTATTGCAAAGTTCCAAAGTCTCATCAAACTTATTATCTTCATAAACATAAATTGTTAAAACAGGTCCGAAAATTTCTTCCTGCATTGTTTTGAATTTAGGATTAGAAGTTACGATTGTTGTTGGCTCGATAAAATATCCTTTCGAATCATCACATTTACCGCCGGTTAAAATTTCAGCTTCCTTGGATTCTTTTGCAAAATCTATATAAGATTTTATACTTTGAAAAGCACCCTTATCAATTACCGCCGACATGAAGTTTGAAAAGTCCTCAGGGTCGCCCATCTTTATTTTATTAACTTCATCAACATACTTTTTCTTAAAATTATTCCAGATAGATTTTGGAATATACATTCTGGAAGCGGCGGAACATTTCTGTCCTTGATACTCAAATGCACCGCGGATAGCAGCTACAACAAGTGCATCGACATCCGCTGTTTTGTGTGCAAAAATAAAATCCTTTCCTCCGGTCTCGCCAACAATGCGCGGATAATATTTTGCTTTGTGAATATTATTTCCAACTGTCTTCCACATTCCTTGGAATACTGAAGTCGATCCGGTAAAATGTATTCCGGCAAGATCGGGACTTGCAAGAACTGGATCGCCAACTTCACCACCAGAGCCCGGAACAAAATTAATTACTCCTGCTGGCAAACCGGCTTCCTCCCAAAGCTTCATTAAATAATATGCTGAATAAACTGCACTTGATGCAGGTTTCCATAAAGCAACATTTCCTACAATAACTGGAGCCGTTGGCAAGTTGCCTGCAATTGAAGTAAAGTTAAACGGAGTTACAGCGAAAACAAACCCTTCAAGCGGGCGATACTCTTCGCGGTTCCACATTCCTTTTGGTGAGTATGGTTGCTCTCCCATCAATTGAGTTAAATAGTAACAATTAAAACGGTAGAAATCGATCAGCTCGCAAGCGGAATCAATTTCTGCCTGGTAAGCTGTTTTAGATTGACCGAGCATTGTTGCCGCATTTATTGTATAACGCCATGAGCCAGAAAGAAGTTCTGCAGCTTTTAGAAAAACCGAAACGCGATGTTCCCATGGCATTTCAGCCCATTTCTTTCTTGCTTCAAGAGCCGCTTCGATTGCCATGTTTACTTCTTTTGCGCTTGCTTTATGATATACTCCAAGTTTCTTTGAATGATCATGCGGCGCAGTAATCACAGCGGTCTTTCCGGTTTTAAATTCTTTACCGCCGATGATTAATGGTATTTCAATTTCTTTAGATTGAAGTTCTTTCAATTTTTTCTTCAACGCTTCCTTTTCTGGTGTGCCGGGAGCGTATGAAAATACCGGTTCGTTTATGGGCACCGGTACTTTAAAATATGAGTTTGACATAAAAATCTTCTCCGTTGATTTCTTTGGATCTAAAATTATTGTCATAAAATTACTAAAAATCAGATAAAGATTTTAGAGATTGGTGAGTAAGGTAACAAAACAAGGTATAAGGAATAATTGCTAAATTGTCTAATTGTTAAATTGCTTATAACAATTTAATAATTAAGCAATTAAACATTAAATAAGAAATGCATTACATCGCCGTCTTGAACGACATAATCCTTTCCTTCAACACGAAGAACACCAGCAGCCCTGCAAGCAGCTTCTGAGCCATGCTTAATGTAATCTTCGTAGCCGATTACTTCAGCACGGATAAATCCTTTTTCAAAATCTGTATGAATAACTCCCGCAGCTTGCGGCGCCCTCCAGCCTTTGTGAATAGTCCACGCTCTAACTTCTTTTGGTCCTGCGGTAAAATAGCTGCTTAATCCCAAAGTGTGAAAGCCCGTGTGAATAATTTTTTCAAGACCGCTTTCTTTTACACCATAAGACTCAAGAAATTCTTCTCTTTCTTTGTCTTCAAGACCGACCAATTCTTCTACAAGCTTGGCAGAAATTTTTACAACGTCGGCGCCTTTTGATTCGCCATATTGTTTAACAACTTTTACATAATCGTTGTCTTCAGTTAAGCCGTTTTCATCAACATTAGCACAGTAGATAATTTTTTTTGATGTCATCAACCTTAATTCATTAAAAAGATCATTTAATGTTTCCTTTTCTTTTCCGGGATAAGAAAAAGCGACGTTTCCTTCGTTCATGTACTTTAAAAGTGCTTCGGCATCATCAAGCATAAGCTTTACCGCTTTATCTCCCTTAGCAGCTTTCTGTAAGCGTTCAATTTTTTTCTCTAAGGTCTGAACATCTGCAAGAATTAATTCCGTTTCAATCACTTCAATATCTCTAAGTGGATTTACGCTGCCGTCAACATGAACAACATCATCGTTATCAAAGCATCTTACAACTTCAAGAATCGCTTCTGTCTCTCTTATGTTCGACAAAAATTGGTTTCCCAATCCTTCACCTTTGCTTGCGCCTTTTACGAGCCCGGCGATATCTACAAAATCTACAGTTGAGTTTACCAATCGTGCAGGATTAACAAGCTTGGCTAATTTATTTATTCTTTCATCAGGCACAGGTACAATCGCTTTGTTCGGCTCAATTGTACAGAAAGGATAGTTTGCCGCTTCAGCATTTTGTGCTTTTGTAAGTGCATTAAACAAAGTTGATTTGCCGACATTAGGCAGCCCGACAATTCCGATACTTAAACCCATCTAAATTTCTCCCGAAAGAATTTATACTATCACAATTTCGTTCATCGCTTCCCGAAGCTTATGAACTTCAGCGTCCTCAACATATTCATCGAACGACATTCTCTTATCAATCATACCGTATGGCGTTAGTTCTATTATCCTATTAGCGATAGTCTGAATAAATTGATGATCATGCGAAACAAATAAAACCGTTCCGTTAAAATTAATCAATCCGTTGTTTAGTGCGGTAATAGCTTCAAGGTCAAGATGATTTGTCGGTTCATCGAGAAGAAGAACGTTTGAACCGCTCAACATCATTCTGGCTATCATGCACCGGACTTTCTCTCCGCCCGATAAAACATTTGCTTTCTTCAAAGATTCTTCGCCGGAAAAAAGCATTCTGCCTAAAAATCCTCTGATAAATGTTTCATCTTTTTCTTTTGAATATTGACGCAGCCAATCAATTAAATTCAGATCAACATTAAAATAAGAAGAGTTCTCCTTTGGAAAATATGCTTGCGATGTTGTTACGCCCCATTCAAATTCTCCTTCATCGGCTGCTAATTCATTCATTAATATTTTAAACAAAGTAGTTTTGGAAATATCATGCGAACCGACGAAAGCAACTTTATCTCCTCTATCAACTTTAAATGAAACATGTTTTAAGACTTCTTCACCTTCAAGCGATTTCGAAATATTTTTTATTTCGAGGATACTATCTCCTGCTGTTCTTGCAGGTTTAAAATGTATATAAGGCATTTTTCTCGACGAAGGTTTGATTTCTTCAATTGTTAATTTTTCAAGAAGCTTTTTCCTTGACGTTGCCTGCTTAGACTTGGATGCATTTGCGCTGAACCGCGATATAAATTCTTGAAGCTCTTTTATTTTTGCTTCGGTCTTTTTGTTTGCATCCTTTGCCTGCTGCAATGCAAGCTGACTTGATTCAAGCCAGAAATCATAATTACCGGTGTAGATAGAAATTTTTCCGTAATCGATATCTGCAATATGTGTGCAGACATTATTCAAAAAATGCCTATCGTGAGAGACAACAATAACCGTGTTCTTAAAGTTGATCAAGAATTCCTCAAGCCAGTTAATAGATTGAATATCAAGATGGTTGGTTGGCTCATCCAGCAAAAGAATATCCGGATTTCCGAAAAGTGCCTGTGCAAGTAATACCTTTACTTTTTCATTGCCTAAAAGCTCAGACATTTTTTTATAATGAAGTTCGTCCTTAATTCCCAGCCCGACCAGCAGAGATGCGGCTTCCGATTCAGCTTCCCAGCCATTCAACTCGGCAAATTCACCTTCAAGTACAGCAGCTTGTATTCCGTCTTCGTCATTAAAATCCGGTTTCGAATACAAAGCATCTTTCTCTATAATGATTTTAAAAAGTTTTTTATGACCTGCAATTACGGTTTTTAAAACTTCAAACTCATCAAACTCAAATTGATTTTGTTTTAATACAGCCAGTCTTTGTCCCGGAGTTACAATTATCTCGCCGGAAGAAGGGTCGATCTCGCCGGATAATATTTTAAGAAAAGTTGATTTCCCCGCACCGTTTGCGCCGATTATGCCGTAACAGTTGCCGGGATTAAATTTTATATTTACTTCTTCAAAAAGTACGCGTTTGCCGTATCTTAAACTTACATTACTTGTGCTGAGCATTTTTTAATTATTCCATTTCTTTAATTTTTAAAAGCAGCCGCAAATATAAGAACTTTAGATGACATTTTTAGAATTCCGGAGTAATAATTCTACTACAATGTCCTAACCGGTAACGCACATCTGCAAAAAAATAAATTCAATTTAATTTGATGTTATAAGATATTAGAACAATAGGATAGCAAGTAGGTGAAAAATAAAATAATTCTAACTTGAACTCAGCAAAAAAGAATATTTTTCAGCATAGAACATCATCTGCTCTGTAAAATCATCAGGATATTTTATTTTTACATCAATAATCTTTTCATTTTCATAAACCGGATTGAGCACAGGATTGATAAAACCCTTATAAGGCGGAATACCCAATTTATCATACCTCTCTTTAACTTCCTTGTGAAGCTCAAGTTCAATCTTTACTCCGTAAGCTTCAACAAGATTTTTAGCAGCTTCAAAGTCTCCGGTAGAAGTAATTCGCTGAACTTCTTTCAGCAGTTCACCAAACAGTTTTCTTAATTTTTGATAATCATTGATGACAAAGTATGTCTTTCCGTTCTTAATTTTTCTTTCAATAATTTTTTCATCTTTACCATGCTCATACGCCCATTTGGAAATGAGCTGACGGTTGCGCATGTGGGATTCTTCAAGATTGTCTCCAATTTCAATCCGTGCAAGCTGAATCATTAAACCTTTTCTAATGTATTTATTATACTCAGCTTTTGCGGCTTCAATTGATGGCATGATTCCAATTTCTATTAATTTTTCATCAAGCAAATAATAAAGGGCTACTAGATCAGCTCTGGTTTCTTCTATCGTTGAGGCATAGTTCTTCAAAGTTTGTTTTGGAGCTCCAACTCCTGGCATAATTTTTCCCGATCCATGACCAATTACTTCATGCAAGTCTGTATGAAGTGTATCAGCAATTGCTTCATATTTATTTGCTAGATCAATCTCATAATCTGAATATGAAAATTCTTTTTTCAATTCTTCCGGCTCGGATAAGTCGTAAGCTAAAACAATATTTCCAAGATTCACAGATTTTGAACCATACTTTTCTCTAATCCATGTTGCATTCGGAAGATTTATTCCAATTGGAGTTGATGGAGAAGAATCGCCTGATTCAACCACAACAGTTATAGCTTTTGCTGTAACTCCAATAACATTTTTCTTCTTGAACTTTTCATCTATCGGCGAATTATTTTCGAACCACTGCGCTTGATCGCTTATCGCTTTCATTCTTTTTGTTGCTTCTAAATCTTTAATCGAAACTATTCCTTCGAATGAACCGCGGTAGCCAAGCGGGTCGCTGTATACTTCAATAAATCCATTCACTGTATCAACCCGCGAGTCTGTATCTTGCAGCCATAAAATATTATACTCGTCGAATAATTTCAAATCTCCTGTTTTATAAAATTCGGCAAGTTTTAAGAGTGTTGATTTTTGAATTTCATTTTCTGCCACGGAAACTGCTTTCTCCAGCCAGTAGATTATCCTTTCAATTGCAGGAGAATACATCCCCTCAGCTTTCCACCTCTTCTCAATTATTTTTCCGTTCTCCTTTACCAATTTTGAATTTAATCCATACGAGATTGGTGTCGGATTATTTTTATCCACAACTTTTTTATAATATTCTTCGACTTCTTTTTGAGATAATCCTTCATAAAAATTACCAGCGGATGATTTAATTACATCAGTATTTGGATTAAGATTTACTCGCTGAGAATCAATATTGGGAAAAAATATAAGAGGAGTTAATTTTTCTATAAACTGATTAATGGTTTCATTCTCTTCAACTGGAAATAATTTTTGATCTGAATTTGAAATAAGCTGCCTAAAATATTCTGTTGAAATCTCTGGTAAGATTTTTTTTGTAGAATAATGATGATGAATACCATTCGAAAACCAAACTCGCTTTGTGTATATTATAAATTTTTTAAATTCATCGGAATCTCTGTCGCCGGAATATGATTTTACAATTGCTTCAAGTGTTTTTCTAATTTTTAGATTGTGCTTATAATGCTGATCGTAAAGAATATCTCTTCCTGATAATGCCGCTTCATAAAGATAATATGCTAGCTTTTTTTCTTTTAAAGTTAGTTCTTCAAAACCCGGAACTTGATATCGAAGAATTTCAATGTCTGCAAATTTCTCCGATTGATATTTAAAATTTTCTTTTTCGCTTTTCATTTGAATACTGCTGTTTTAAATATGGATAATTCTTATGCAATTGCTAAATTGTTTTATTGTCATATTGCTTTAACAATTTAACAGTTTAGCAATTCAACAATATTTTTCACTTTATCTTGGTTTGATAACGGTTAATTTGTATTTATTATATCTACACTTAAATATAAATCATCTATAAAATTTTTCTTTGCTTTAAGTCTTCAACAAGCTTTTCATATCCGGTAAATTGAACTGCGTCCCAGCCGGCATTTCTAGCGCCTTCAACATAATCAGCAATATCATCAATAAATATGTGTTCTGAATAAGGCAGTTTAGTAAAGTCTTCAACAGCTTTATAAATTTTTTGTTCGGGCTTAACGGCATTGGCTTCATACGAGAGAACAAGCTTGTCAAAATATTTTAAGAACTCGTAATTTTTCCAGCCATACTCTTTATGAATGGGATCTGTATTTGAAAGCAGCACTAGCTTATATTTATTTTTAAGTATTGGCAAAAGCTCAACAACATTTTTGTTAACTGTAAAAATTTTTGAATAATAATTGCAAAAAGTTTCCTTATCAATTTTATGATCCAGCACTTCCATCATTTTATTTATAAACTCATCTGTAGAAACATCTCCTCGCTCAAATCCTCGGTGAATCTTATAATTAGCTTTATAATATTCTAAAAATTTATTACCAAGATTTGGTTCTACATTATTAAATCTTTCTATTACAAGATCATAGTTAAACGGGATTAAAACATTTCCAAGATCAAATACAATTACCGAATATTTTTTGTTCTGCATTGTTGTCATCTACTTTATTTTATTTCAAACAAATTGTCCGTCAATCCGGTATTAACTTGAATTGTGCTGACTGTAAATTCGATATTTTGCTGTCCAACTTCCTGCTTAATAGAAAACGGATATTTTACTCCATCAACTTCGCGGTAATCACTTAAATAAGTAACTTGCGCATAAGTTCCTTGAGGTGCAGTTATATCTTTTGACTCTTTCACTTTCAACCCGGTTTGTGGGTTATAATATTGTATCCACTTGGTTCCGGATGGAAGAATCATTTCAATTTTATAAGCATCTTTTCCTTTCACCGTATCTATTCCATCAAGCTTCAATTTAATTCCAATTGAATCCAAATTTGTTAAAAGATCAAGTGTCGATTCATATTTTAATTTTTCAAGTTCAGATCCATTCACTTCAAGCTTTTTACCTTCTACTTCCATTACTCCTTTACTTCCGTCGAAAAAAATATTTTGTTTAAAAGCGCCAAGATCTATTATCTGCTGCATTTTATCTGGCGCTTTTTGGTAGATTGTCATCGTTATCTTATGCCCGTTAATATTGCTTGTCATGATAGTAGTCCTGTCTATCACTTTTCTCAAATTTTCTTTTCCGCCGAGCGCATTTATATAATTATCAATTACTTTTTCGGCTGTTATTCCCTTCGGTATTTTTGCATAAGATGAATCGACATTTTTATTTTCAACCGAATCTCTTTCAATTTTAATTGTGTTATAATTTTCTATCGTGGGATTTGCAGCAAATGTTAACCAGCTAAAAAATAAAATCACTAATAAAATAATTTTTCTCTTCATCATTTTCCTTTAGAATTGAATCCGTTCTTTTGAAAAACAAAATTACTAATAAAACAGTTTTAATAAAATGAAGAATATACTATGTTTCATTAGCTGCATAAAACATTTTCTGAAGGTTATTATGAAATCTATTTCACTATTCCTTTTTATTTTCATCTTTAGCCAAACATCATTCGCCCAGGAGTATTTTATTCGCGGTAAAGTGCAGGACAAGGTTTCTCAAATGCTGCTTCCGTACGCCAATATTAGAATAGAAAATTCTTCGGCCGGGACAACTACAAATAAAAGCGGTCAGTACGAGCTTAAGCTAAGTCGCGGAGAATATAAATTAATTACTTCATATATTGGATACAATTCCGATACCATAAGTGTAAAGCTTAATGGAAACCTTTCAAAAATAAATTTTAGCCTTACTCAAACAGAAATCAATTTACCCGCTATTACGATAAGGCCAGGCGTCAATCCGGCGCTGGAAATAATTCGTAAGGCAATAGCCCGGAAAGAGGAACGAAACAAAAAACTTTTAAGCTACAAGTTTGAGGCATACACAAAAGGAATAGTAAAAACACAAAAAGATTTTACTGCAAGCGGCCGTCAAGTTAGTTTAGGTATAGGTAGTGATACTTCTGCATTAAAAATTACCGGCATTCTTGAAAATGAAAGTAAGGGTTACTACAAAAGCCCGGATTATTACAAAGAAATAATTACTGCAAGAAAGCAAAGTTCAAACTTACCTTCTTTTGTTAACACCCTTTCCGGCGGAGGTATAGTTCAAGATTTATATAAAGATGAATTTAACTTCCTCGGCGCAAATTTACTTGGACCTCTTGCGAAAAATGCATTAAGTTATTATGACTTTTATATTAAAAACACTTTAGCAATCGACAAGAAAAAAGTCTACGAAATCTTTATGGAGCCGCAAAACCAAAGTGATCCCGGCTTTAAGGGAAATATTTTTATTACAGACGAAACTTTTGATCTGATCAAAGTTGATTTAAGAATAAACAAAGCGGCTAGTGTTGGAGGTTTGTTTGATAGTGTAAATGTCTTCCAGCAGTTTTCTCTTTTTAAAGATTCTATTTATATGCCCATCGATCTTAGGCTTTTTATAAAATTAAATTATCTCGGCATTGCAAAGCTGGCTTTTGAGCTAAACACTATTCTTTATGACTACAAAATTAATCCGGAAATCTCTGATGACTTCTTTAATAAAGCAATCCTATCCGTTTTGCCGGATGCTGATAAAAAAGATTCCTTGTACTGGCAAAATGCGCAAACAATTCCTAATACGAATGATGAACAAGCAGCATATGAAAGAATTGACAGCGTGAGTAAAATTCAAGAAAAATTTCATTTTAAATTTTCTCCTTTGTCTTCAAGAATAGATTTATCCGAAAATTTTTCTGTCAGCGCACCGCTGGCGATGTATCATTTTAACCGTGTGGAAGGGCATGCAATCGACTTCGGCTTGTTCCTTAGTCAAGCTAATGATTTAAGATTGAACTCATCTTTACAGCTATCGTACGGATTTTCCGACAAGAAAATTAAATCTGACTTTAACGCATCTTATTTATTCGGCGATTATAGAACATACAAAATTTCGTTCGACGCATTTAATAAGGTGAATGTGCTCTTCGGAAACAATTACAACGATCTTACTACTTCTATACTGGCACTTTCTGCAAAAGATGATTTCAGTGATTACTACTACTCAAAAGGATTTAATCTACAAACTTCTGGTGAAGTGCTTCCTTTTCTACGCTTGAATGCGGGCTTTTCTAATCATACGGATAACAGCGCCATCAAGAATACTAACTTTTCGTTTTTTGCGAAGAACAAAAGCTACTTGCTAAATCAGCCAATCTTCGAAACTAAAATTAATGCCTTAACAGCGGGCTTCACTTTAGATTTTAGAGATTACATTGAGGACGGTTATTTCAGAAGAAGAATGTCATTTGGAAATTCTTTTGCTGTTTTAAACGGCAGTGTGGCTTTCTCCAATTCCGGTATTCTTAAAAGCGATGTTGATTTTACTTCGTATTATCTATCAAGTTGGGGAACCTTAAATACTGCCGGATCGACTGCGCTTAACTTTCGCCTCTCCAGTATGTATACGAACGGCGAACGGCCTTACCAGCTTTTATATTCGCTGCCCGGTAATATTGATTTTACTTCACGAAATTTTACTTTCAGAACTTTGGATATAAATGAAATTTTAGGCGATAGAATTTTAACTTTAAATTTACAGGAAAATTTAGGCAGCAAACTATTCAGGCTTTTAAGAGTTCCCGGCTTGAAGGACTGGGATATACAATTAAATACTTTTTTGAATGCTGCTTACTCTACCATCAGTAACGGATCGAAATCCATTTTAGTAGCTCCGGTAAAAAGTTTCACTCATCCGTTTTACGAAATAGGTTTTGGAATTGGTCATCCTCTCATTCCGCTTGAACTTGATTTTGCATGGCGGTTAAATTATCGCGGCGAAAATAATTTTAGAATTGGAATAAATACATTTATTATTCAATGAACCTTTCATTTCAATTATAATTTAAGAGAGAACAAAATGGATAATCTATATTTGCTGATTATTGGTCTCTTTGCAGGGGCACTCAGTGGATTTCTTGGAATCGGCGGCGGAATAATTGTCATTCCAGCTCTAGTTTATTTGTTAGGATTCAGTCAGCAGCAGGCTCAAGGAACTTCTATTGCTATGCTTCTTCCGCCAATTGGACTTCTTGCTTTTATAAATTATTATAAAGCTGGCTTTGTTGATATTAAAGCTGCAACTCTTTTAGTAATTACCTTTCTCATCGGCAGCTACATCACTTCTAAATATGTTGTTACTTTTCCTGAATATACTTTGAAGAAAATATTTGGCGTGTTTCTATTACTTTATTCGATTAAACTTTTTTTTGAAAAATAGCTTTATGCTTAACTTAATTTACTGTTACTATTTTACAAACTCTGAGTGAAGCTTTTCTCCGCTCAGAGTTTGTAATTGTTTACCAAAAATTTTAATATTTATTCTTTACTTAAACATCTCCGGGTGTTTTAACTGATATCCGGTTGCATCCTGATATGCTTTTGCAATCGCAAGAATTTTTCCTTCTTCGAATAAACGCCCGACAAATGTAATACTTGTTGGGTGTACGCCATTATGAAATCCATTCGGAACAACTACTAGCGGATGCCCGGTTAAATTAGTAACCAAGGAATTATCACCTTCGTCGGAAGGTGCCAGGTAAACATCAATTTTATTTTCATCAAACATCTTTTCCATTTCCTGAATTAATAAATACCTAACACGGTTTGCATTTACATATTCAACTGCTGGAATAAATCTAGATGCCCGAAAAATATTCGGCCAGTTATCTTTTCCTTGTCTAGCAAGTAAATCTACCTTTCCGTTCCGGGTAATAACATCAAATGCTGCGCCTGCTTCGGCATCAAGTATAAAGGAAATATCATTAACCGGTAGATTCGGCAGCTTTATGGGAACCAACACTGCACCAAGTTTTTTCATCTCCTCAATTGTTAAAGAATCATTTGCCCTAAATGAATATTTATGATTGAAGTCGTCAACAAGATAACCGATCCGCATTCCTCTCAAATTGATTTTCGGTGAATAGTTAAACGGAAAATTATATAGAGTTTGATCAACTCCATCAGGTCCATAAATATATTTGAAAACAATTGCACAATCTTCAACATCGCGGCAGATCGGCCCGATCTTATCCATCGACCAGCTTAGAGCCATTGCACCGTGCCGGCTAACTCTTCCATAAGATGGCCGCAAACCTGTGTCTCCGCATCTTGTTGATGGTGAAACAATTGAGCCCCATGTCTCTGTTCCGATTGCAAATGGAACAAGTCCCGCCGAAACAGCAGCCGCAGATCCCGCAGATGAGCCGCTTGATCCTTGCGTTGTGTCCCATGGATTTCTTGTTAATCCGCCGAACCAAACATCATCCATCGCAAGTTCTCCCATCGATAATTTTGCGACCAGAACTGCACCGGCTTCTTTCAGCTTTTTAATTACGGTTGCATCTTCGTCAATCATTTGATCTTTATATGGCGCTGCGCCCCAGGTTGTTTTATAACCTTTAGAATTCAATAAATCTTTTACACCAAATGGTATTCCCTGTAAAATCCCGCGATATTTCCCTGCAGCTATTTCTTTATCCGCTTCCTTTGCTTCTTTCATTGCAAGGTCTTCAGTTAAGGTAATTACGCAGTGGAGTTCCGGTCCGTATTTCTTTAATCGATCAATATAAAATTTAGTAAGCTGAACAGAAGTTACTTGACGGGTTTTTATTAAATGTGCAATCTGTCCGACTGAATAAAACGCAAGCTCATTCATGTCTTTCGGCATCTTTGTTTTAGAATAATCACTCTCAACAAAAGAAGACTTGCCTTTCGGAGCTTTGAAATTTTCCGGAATAGGATTAAAAAGAATTGCAGGCGGAATGCTGTTCGGAAGATCAATCTTTCTAATGCTTTGATAACTATGCAGTCTGTCATTAAGCATCCCCAGCATTGAATCTTGTTGAGCTTCGTTAAATTGTATACCGAAAATCTTTTCGGCATTCGTAACAATTTCTTTAGTGATTGGATTGTCTTCATTTGTTAAGATTAAGATTGCACCAGAAGAAAAAGAAACAATTGCAATTAAGATAAACGGAAAAACTTTGCGGATGTTTATTTTCATAACATACTCCTTATAGATGAATCAAACCTGGAAAGAATTTAAGTGAAATTAAGAAGCTAAAAGATGAATTGCTACGCTTTGATGAATTTTTTTAATTGGATGAGATATACCGAATGATCCAATTTTGCAAATAGTTATTTCAACAAGACAATTTTTTTTGTTTGTGAATATTCTCCGACTTTTAGCCTACAAAAATAAACTCCGCTTGCCAACTTTGATCCATCAAATTTAACATCGTAACTACCGGGGACTTTTTCCCCGTTTATAAGTACTGCTACTTCATCGCCAAGAATATTATAAACTATTAATTCAACTTTGCTTTGTTTTGGAA
>JAMCWE010000197.1 GCA_023475265.1 Bacteroidota bacterium | reverse complement strand
GCCTGATAATTTCTTACTCCATCCCAATAAGTTGTTTGTTTTTTACTTCTCATTAAATCATCAATTGAAAATGCTTCGGTTTCTGATTTTACAAGCCAATATTTTTTAGCCATTCTTCTTTCTCCAATCCGGATTTTAATTATTTCAAGTTGAAATATAATTGTACATCAAAAAATAAGAAATGTTTTTAGTCAAAGGATCAGAATCTAAACTTACTTTCTTTTCGCAAAAATAATAGTCTCTCTATTTCCAGCTTTTATAATAATCGAGGTGGAATATCTATCTTTAAAATTATTTGAGAAAACTATTTTACTATATTCCGGCGGTGAGGGATAATCTGTAACAATATAATCCGGTTTGTATTGGTTTATATACCAGAAGTAATCTTTGTCTACAAGATGCGGTACAATATCGGGATTTACTAATCCAAGTATATCAATAATCTTTCCATTATTGTAATAGAATCCAAGCACACCTATCTCGTCTATTGCAACTGAAGAATTGTTTTCAGCATTCTGATTCAACCAGTAAGCAACTGCTTTGTAATTTTCATATTTCGAAGTAGTGTGGCCTTTTATATTTCTTACTGGCAGAATCAATCCAATAAAAAATAATATGACTAGTATTGAAATAGATTTCAAAACCGTCCACTGAAAAAAATCAGTAAAAATAATTCCTATTGCCTGAGTAATTATTAAACTCATTATAATTGCAAAAGGAGTATAGTACCAGCCATAGCTAGGCGGATTTAATATGAAACTATAAACAACAAAATAAACAACTGACCAAATTAGTATTAGCTTTGTAGTTTTTTCTTTCAGTAATGATTTTCGTTTTAAAAATATCAGCAGAAATGAAACTGCAAAAAGTGTAATTGCAGCAAATGAAATTATCTTGTTTCCTAAAAATGCTGTTTCAAATCCTTTTAGAAAAATTAATCCGCTGCCCCAAAAGCTAGTTTGATGCTGATTCAGTTTAATAGAAACTGTTGTCGGCAAAAAAGAACCGAAATATATTTTACTGAAAATAAACCAGGGCAAAGTTATAAGAATAAAAATTAAAAACGTTTTATACTCCGGCAATTTCTTTTTAGTAAAAATAAAATCAACAAAAAGAATTAAAACAACTAGCATCGAATCAAAGCGTGATAACACAGCAAGTGCAGAACAAATGGATGCTGTTAAATAATTTTCCTTTTTATAATAGAAGAATGACGCCATTACAAATGCCAGATTTAAAAAAGTTTCCATCCCCACTGCGTTTTTTAACAATGGATTTATTAAAAAAACAATTGGCAGGAAAATGCTGATAGGAATTGATTGTTCATCCTCGAATAGCTTAAACAGAAAATAAGAAATGAACCATAAGCTGATCCCTCCGATCAGATGCCCAATCAGTGGTATTGATAATCCTGCGCTTTTGAAAATGAATGAAGCTAAAGCGAGCAATAATGTGTAAAGTGGGGAAGTTGTTGCGTTTAATTTATCACCCAAATTAAAAACATATCCATTCCCTGAGGAAATATTTTTTGCGTAAGTATAAAATATATATGCATCGTCTTGCTGAACTTTCCAGTACGAAATAGTAATAATTACTATCAGAATTGTAAACAGAAAAATTGTTAGAGGTTTAAGTCTTCCAGTCAATCTATTGCCATTTATTATAAATCAAACTAAAATTATTTTATTACGAATCTAAATTTTTATTAGAAGGTTTTTTAATTATAAATAGAACAAATTTTAAAAATACCCTTCTAATCTAAATTGAAATTAACTTACATCATCAATATATTAACGGCGCAAAAGAAAAACTTATGAAAAAGATATTTTTTATAATCTATTTACTAATTTTTGCCGGATTATCTTTCCCTCAAAATGAAGGCGCTTTTCAAATTGCCAGATTAAAATATGATGGCGGCGGTGATTGGTATAACGGTCAAACTGAAGAACCGAATTTATTGGATTTTGTAAAACAGAATACCAATATCAAAGTAAATGATAATTACACCTGGGTTGATGTCAATTCAGATGCAATCTTCTCTTATCCGTTTTTATTTATGACTGGTCACGGCAATATAGTTTTTACAAAAGATGAATGCGATAGATTAAGAAAATATTGTAAAGCCGGCGGCTTCCTCTATGCTGATGATGATTACGGCATGGACAAATCATTTAGAAGAGAAATGAAAAAAGTATTTCCCGATAAAGAATTAGTCGAACTTCCTTTCAATTACGGCATGTATCATGACCTTTACGATTTTCCTAATGGTGTTCCAAAAATTCACGAACATAATGGAAAGCCGCCTCAAGGTTTTGGCATTTTTATAAATGGCCGGCTTGCTGTTTATTACACTTACGAATCTAATCCAAGCGATGGTTGGGATGATCCTGATGTTCATGGTGATCCGCCTGCTAAACGATTAGAAGCTTTGAAATTTGGCACCGATATGGTCATCTGGGCTCTTACCAATTAAAAATCAAAAATGAATTATTAATATTTGTAAATGGGATCTGATTCAAAATATTATAAAGAGATAATTGATAAACTTGAACGCCTTGTAAAAAAGGAATATGCACTCATTGCTTCGTTGGGTATTCAAAGATCTTTGTTGATGGGAGTTTTAGTCTTTACATTTCTGACACTTCTTGAAATGTTTGCCCATTTCTCTTCCGGAATTCGTACAGCAATATTTTTCTCATTCATCATATTATTTGCCGGATTTATTTTTAACTTCTTCATTATTCCAGCACTTAAATACTTTAAGATTTTTAGGAGAACTGACTATTATAAAACTGCTTCAAAAGTCGGAAATCATTTTCCTGATCTGAAAGATGATCTCTTAAACTCAATGCAGTTAGTCTCCCAAGAAAAAAATGAAGCAAAATATTCTAAGAGCTTAGTTGATGCCGCATTCTATAACGTTTATGCAAAAGTTAAGAGTATTGATTTTTCACATGTAGTAAGTTTCAAAAAAGCTAAAGCATTATTACTCTATTCAGTCGGAACAATTTTATCATGCATTATTCTGCTAGCATTTGTTCCCGGCCTTAAAGCAGCTACTTTTCGTTTAGTCAATTACAATCATGAATTTATTCCTCCGCCAAAATTTGTTTTTGAAGTAGAGCCAGGTAATTCAAAAGTAACTAAAGGCGACAATCTTAACATTACTGTTAAAGTGCATGGTAAAATTTCTAATGAAGTTTTCCTTGCAGTAAAGAACAATGATGAAACAAGTTTTACAAGACAGCAATTGGCAGCTGATTCATTGGGTGATTACCATTTCCTAATGCCGGCTGTTCGTACTTCATTCAAATATTTTGCAGCTTCAGAAAATATTAAAAGTGATGTTTATGAAATAGAAGTTATCGACCGTCCGATTATAAAGACAATGGATTTAACAGTTACTTCGCCCGCTTATTCTAAAATTCCGCAAGTGCAGCAGAAAGATAATGGAAATGTAACAGCGCTTCTCGGCAGCGTAGTTGAATTAAAAATAAGCTCAACTAAAAACCTTAAAAAAGCTAAGATAGAATTTAGCGACACTACTAAAAAAGAATTAGAGGTCGCAGGAACTCAAGCGCATGGAAATTTTATTATTAGAAAAGATAATGATTATAAAATAATTCTTACTGATGAAAATAATAATCAAAATCTTTCACCGATAAATTATTCAATCAAAGCTTTGTATGATGCTTACCCAACTATTGATATAATTGCACCAAATCAGAATACGTCACTTGCAAATGATAATCGTTTACCGCTCGTTTCAAAAATATCCGATGATTATGGCTTTACAAAACTCCTTTTACACTATAGACTTTCGTCTTCCAAATATGAAAAAACACAGGATGATTTTAAATCAATTGAAATAAGCATTAACAAAAATGTTACTGATGAAGAAGTGAGCTATATCTGGAATCTTTCCGACATGAATCTTGCCGCAGAAGATGTCGTTACTTATTATCTTGAAGTGTTTGATAATGATTATGTAGGCGGTCCTAAATCAACTAAATCATCAACATTCACGATCAGAGTTCCGTCTCTAGATGAAATTCTAAATAAATCAGATAATGTTCAAAATCAATCTGAAAAAGATTTGCAGGATACTTTTAAAGAAGCTCAAGAGTTAAAGCAAAAGATCAATGATATTAGTCAAGAATTAAAGCAGGATAAAAAAGATATTTCGTGGCAGGAGAAGCAAAAAATTGAACAGACTATGGATCAATTCAAAAAACTGCAGGACAAGGTAAAAGACATCAGCAAAAATTTAGAGAAGATGCAGAACAATTTGCAGCAGAATAATCTTTTGTCAAAGGAAACTTTACAGAAATATATGGAACTTCAAAAGTTATTCGATGAGATGTCGAATGATGAAATGAAAAAGGCAATGGAACAATTAAAAAATGTTCTTCAGCAGCTCGATAGGAAAATGACACAAGATGCAATGGAAAGTATGAAGTTCAATGAAGAGCAATTCAGGCAAACCGTAGAAAGAACAATGAACTTGCTTAAACGAATTCAGATTGAACAGAAAGTTGATGATCTTCTTAAACGAACAGACGAAATTACCAAGCAGCAAAATGATGTTCAGCAGAAGACAAAGAATATGAATTCACCTAATCAGCAGGAAAAAAATCAATTAAGTGAAAAGCAAAAAGATATAACGAACGATCTTGATAAATATTCCAAAGATCTTGATGATTTATCAAAGAAATTAGATGAGCTGAAGGATATGCCGAAAGATCAGCTGGAAAAGATGAGACAAGAATTCCAAAAACAAATGAATGATAAATTATCTCAAAATGCTTCGCAGCAAATTCAACAGAATCAAATGCAGCAAGCACAGCAGAACCAATCTCAGATTTCCCAAAATATGGGCGATATGAAAAAGCAGATGCAGCAATTCCAGCAATCGATTTCTCAGCAAAGCCAGATGCAGGCATTTAAAGATATGATGAAGATAACTGATAATCTTATAACTTTATCAAAACAGCAGGAAGCATTGAAAAATCAGTCTCAAAATCTTGATCCTAATTCTTCTGAGTTTAACAAAAACGCTGAACAGCAAAGTAATGTTCAAAGAAACCTTGATAAAGTTATGCAGCAAATGAGTTCGCTTTCTCAAAAAACTTTTGCTGTTACGCCCGAAATGGGTAAAGCGCTTGGCGATGCACAAAATCAAATGAATAAATCAATGGAAGGATTGCAAAATAGAAATAGCAACCAAGCTGCATTAAGCCAAAACCAAGCAATGAAATCTCTGAATGAAGCGGCAGATATGATGAAGAACTCGATGGAACAAATGATGAAGGGCGGCGGACAAGGCGGAATGATGTCTTTGATGCAGCAGCTTCAACAAATGGCAGGGCAGCAAATGAATCTGAATAACTTGACTCAAATGCTTCAACAAGCAATGAAGGGTCAGCTTACCATGCAGCAGCAGGCAGAACTTCAACGACTTGGACAGCAGCAGGATATTATCAGAAAATCACTTGAGCAAATGAATAAAGAAGCAATGCGATCCGGTGAATCAAAAAAAATTCCAGCAGACTTAAACCAGATTGCACAGAAGATGGAAGAAGTTGTAAAAAATATGTCTTCCAATCAGCTTGATGAAAAAACAGTTCAAGAGCAAGAGCATATTCTTTCTAGACTGCTTGATGCTCAAAGATCAGTTAATGAACGTGATTATGAGAACAAAAGAAAATCTGAGGCAGGTAAAGATGTTGTTAGACAATCTCCGGCAGATTTGAATCTTGATTCACAAAATGCTAAAAATAAAATTAGAGATGAATTGAATAAAGCGGTGCAAGAAGGCTATACTAAAGATTACGAAAATCTAATCAGAAAATATTACGAAGCTATACAAAAAGAAAATTTGAATAATTAATCTAGACCGGATCGATATGCACGAAGACTTTATTTATTTCCGGTAATGCGGAAATAGCATTCTGAACTTTTAGTCCGATGTCATGTGAATTTTCAGTTGAAATATTTTTATCCACATCAATGTGAATTTCAATATGAAATTTATTCCCGACATAATGAGATTTCAATTCATTTAAACCAAGCACGCCTTCAATTTTTAGCGCTGCGTTTGCTATCTCCAAAACCAAATCCTCACCGGCTGCTTTTCCCATCAAATAATCTATGTTTTCTTTAGCAATTTGATAACCGGAACGGAAAATAAATAATGCAATTAATATTCCGGCGATTCCATCAAGATAACGCAGGCCAAATTGAACTCCGATTATTCCGACAATTGATAGGGATGAAGCAAGAACGTCATTAAGGCTATCCACAGCACCTGCTCTAAGTGCCGGACTTTGGAATTTTTTACCAATTGAAGATTGGTATCTCATCAATCCAAGTTTTGTGAAGATAGTTATTAACAAAATGATATAAACTAAAGGAGTAATATTTGTAGAGTAAGGATTCAATATTCGTTTTACTGATTCTTCAATCAAATTTATTCCTACAACAGCAGTAAATAAAGCTATCAAAAAAACTGAAATGGGTTGTGCAGCATTGTGTCCGAATTGATGATCTTCATCCGGATTCTTAAGCGAAATTCTTACACTGTACATAATCGCTGCGGAAGATATTATATCAGTGAGAGAATTTATCGCATCTGAAATTACAGCGATAGAATTCGACATTATTCCCGCTGCCGCCTTGATTAAGAAAAGGAATATATTAATTAAAAGCGAAAAATTGGTAGCTCGTTTTAATGTTTTTGCCATGAATAAGAAAATGAATTTGATGAGTAAAAATAATTAATTTTTATAACACTCAATGCAGGAACACCCAGCAATTTCTTTTTTTTTAGCCTAAAAAACAAATTGTTTCTGCTGATTTTAATAAACTATATTCTTATTATATTTATATAGTCTGTTAAAAAATGGTTAATTATTTCCTATTGTGCTTGCTTATTTGATTTAATTACAAAAACATTTTATTTTCAATTTCAAACATTAAATTAATGATCGAAGTAATAAAAAATACACTGGAAATTATTGGTAAGATGAGCCGAAGTTCGGCAGGGTATTTAATAAAATTTAACTCGGTTGAAAGTAAAATTATTTCGTCTTTTGGAGAAGATGAAGAAGTTTACAAATCATTCAATGATTCGCTATTTCAGAATCATAATTCAAATAAATTAAATCAAAATGAAATTAAAAATTTAGGGACATTCAAAAATTTGATCAGGGATTATTCGTGGAATTCTTTTTTTGTTAAAAAAATGATCTCGAAAGAAAAGGATCATAAATCTTATTACATGTTTTTGTTTTCAAAAGAAAAAGAAAATTTTGAGGAAGAAAACATCTACGCAGTTACTCCAATAATTAATAATTTAATTAGTCTTGTTAAAAATTTCGATATTTCCTCCGAATACTCAAAAGAAGAATCTTCAAAGAGCTTAAAAGGTTTGTCAAGTTTTCTAGAACTTAAGAATAATAAATTCCTAAAATCATTCTTTGATAGTTCTGAAGATTTGGTTTTTATTCTTGATCAAAACGGTTGTTTTATTAGTGTAAATGATTACGGCTCAGCTTGTTTGGATTACGAACCAAAAGAATTACTGGACACTCATTTTATTGAATTGGTAGCTTCCAAGAATAAAGCAATAATGGCAAAATCTTTTCAAAAAATTTTGGAGGAAGATTCATCCACGCGTTTATCCGGCGGGCTTGTTACATTCGAAGCAGTTCTTATAAGTAAATTTGGTAATGAAATTATTTTTCAAATAAATTGTAAAGCTATCCGTGAGAAAGAAAAAATTTTGGGATTATTAGGAGTTGGTAAAAATATTACAGAACTCCGCAGCTATGAAGAAAAAATTACTGACCTAAATATTAGGCTAATCGAAGCTAACAGAATTATTTCCGTTGAAAGGCAAAGATCAAAACGTCAGGGAGCTATTCTTGCTGAATTGAACAAAATGAAAAACGAGTTTATTTCAAATGTTTCGCATGAGTTAAGAACTCCGCTGGCTTCAATAATAGGTTTCTCCGAAACAATCTCATCAGATCCGAACATGCCGGAGGAAATGAGACTTGAGTTTAATGAAATTATTTTAAACGAAGGAAAAAGACTAGCAAAATTAATTAACGATGTATTAGATATATCCAGATTAGAAGGCGGTCAAATCGAATTAGTAAAATCCGAGTTTGATATTATAACTCTCATTGAAGATGCAATTTCTGCGAATAAAAAAATAATTGACTCAAAAGAAATTATATTAACCAAAGAGATGCCGCCTGATAATATAATCATCAATGCAGATAAGGAAAAAATTTTAGTGGTTCTTAACAGCTTGATTAATAATGCTGCTAAATTTACTTTGCCTAAAGGAAGAATTAAAATTACAGCTCAAAATTTATATAAAGAATTAGAATTAACAATCAGCGATACTGGAGTAGGAATTCCTGAAAAAGATATTCCATTGGTTTTTCAAAAATTTTATCGCGTTAATAGGCCGGGCGTTGATATACCTGGTACAGGATTAGGCTTGGTTTTTGTTAAACAAATTGTAGATTTGCACAAAGGTTTTATTACAATTCAAAGTGAAGTGAATAAAGGTACAACGGTAATTATCAAATTACCAAGAGAATCTAAAGTATAACAACTATAGAGGGAATCGTGGGTAAATTAGTTTTTATTGTTGATGATGAACAAGCTATTTCCAAACTTCTCACTTATTGGGTAAAAGATAAATGGAAATATGATATAGAAGTATTTTCTAACGGGGAAGATGTACTAAGAAAATTAAGCTCAAAACCTGATCTCATTCTACTTGATATTATGCTTCCGGGAGTTGATGGTATTGAAGTCTTAAAGCGTGTTAAGCAGCTTGATGAAAATCTTCCTGTAATTATGCTATCAGCGCAAGGAAGTATTGAAGTTGCTGTTGACGCATTAAGATTTGGCGCTTTCGATTATTTCCCTAAACCGATTGACATCCAGCGGCTTGAACCTGCTATAAAAAATGCCATCAAAAGTTATGACCTTACTAAAGAGTTGGAAAACCTTAAAGAAAATGTTAAGAAAGAATATAGCTTTGATAATATAATTTCCGCAGACGGGAAAATGCAGGATGTATTTAAGCTCATCTCAAAAGTTTTAAATAATGAAATAACTTGTTTAATATATGGAGAGAGTGGAACAGGAAAAGAATTAATTGCACGCGCAATTCATTACAATGGAAAAAGAAAAGATAAACCCTTCATTGTAGTTAATTGTGCTTCCATTCCGAGAGAGCTTTTGGAAAGCGAATTGTTTGGTCATGAAAAAGGATCGTTTACCGGTGCGCATCAAAGGAAGCTGGGAAAATTTGAGCTTGCCAACGGCGGTACAATTTTTCTTGATGAAGTTGGTGAACTAGAAATGCTTTTGCAAGCAAAACTTTTACGTGTAATTCAAGAAAGGGAATTTGAAAGAGTAGGCGGCATAGAATTGATCAAATCTGATGTTCGCATTATTTCGGCAACAAATAGAGATCTTAAACATGCGGTTGAAAATAAAGAATTTAGAGAGGATTTATATTATAGACTTAATTCTTTCCCAATAGTTATTCCACCGTTGAGACAAAGAAAAGGTGATATCTTAGTGCTTGCCCAGCATTTCTTAGAAACATTTAACAGAAAGTTAGGTAAAAGCATAAAAGGATTTTCTAAGAAAGCATTAAAATTAATTTATGAGTATAATTGGCCGGGCAATATTAGAGAAATGGAAAATATGATTGAGCGATGTTTGATAATTTGTGAAAAAGATATAATTGATATAGACGACCTTCCTTCAAATGTTAGGGCGGCAGAACCATCAATCAGTTCAGATATTTCTGTTTCATTATTTAGCGATGAAACAATTGTACCTTTTGAAAAATTAAAAGAAGAATCAATCCGGCACGCTTTGAAAATAACCAAGGGAAATATTGTTGAAGCAGCTAAGAAGCTTCAGCTTGGCAGAGCAACAATTTATAGATTGATGGAAAAATACCACATTGAAAATCGTGCATATGAATAATTGGGTCATTAAAAAATTAATATTTATTAGGTTGTATTATGGATTTTATTAGAGAAAAACATGGGGAAATTATTGTCGAAGTAGTTAACCTTACAAGGGCTACACTTAAAGAAGCGGAAGAATTCAAACAGACGCTTGCGCAGGATATTGAAATGGGAGCCCGAAAAATAGTTGTGGATCTTAATGAATGTGAATTTATAGATTCTACTTTTTTAGGTGCCCTGGTTGTCTCTCTTAAAAAAATAACTAACCTTGGCGGTGATCTTCGGCTTGTTGGATTTCAACCGGCAGTTCATTCTATGTTTGAATTGACAAGAATGTACAGAGTTTTTGAAGCTTTTAAAACTAAAGAAGAGGCTGTGAAAAGTTTTAATTCCAAATAATATTTATAAATGATGAAATTAATAATTACAGTGTATAAAAATTAAAATGATTATGCCTCATAAAGCTCTTCTTTTCAATTGTAATCTTTCCTTTGCAATTTCTATTCATGCTTCTTTACATATTATAAAATATTTTGATCAGAAAAGCATAAGAAGCAAGTTATTTTTAAATAGTTAATACGATATGCCAAACGATGATAAAAAATCAATTTTAATTATTGATGATGATTTAACAATTCGAAAGTTGCTTAACCATCATCTTAAAAATAATAATTACACTGTTTTCGAAGCAGAAGGTCCATCGAAAGCTTTCGAACAACTTAAAGATAAACAAATTGATTTAGTGCTTTGCGATGTTACAATGGATGAAATGGATGGGTTTACTTTTTGTAAAAAGGTAAGAGAAAATGAAAATTATAGAGTGCTGCCGTTCGTTTTTGTTACAGCAAAAAACAGCATGGAAGATAAATCCAAAGCGCTTGAAGCCGGCGGCGATGATATAATTACCAAACCATTCGATATTAACGAACTATTGTTAAAGGTTCAAACGTTAATAAGACGAACAGAGATTTATAAAGTTTACGGCACTAAAAAAAATCTTGAACAATCCTTTTCAGAATCAATTCCCAAAATTCTTTTAGTAGATGATGATTTTTCTTTAGCAAAATTATTCCAGTATAATTTAAACAAAGCCGGATTTGAATGTGAAATTGCAAACAGTGCTGAACAAGGACTAAAATCAGCTAAAGCATCACAGCCGGATATTATAATCTCCGATATTATGATGCCATATATTGATGGATTTCAATTTAGGAAAATGCTTTTAACAGATAATGAACTCAAATCAATTCCATTTGTTTTCTTGACCTCGAAAGGAGAAGAAAATGATATTTTAGATGGATACGATTTAGGAATTACAGATTATGTTTTAAAGACGGCAGGCCCTAGAGTTGTTGTTGCTAAAGTTAGTGCAATAATAAAAAGTTTAGGAAAAGAAAGACAGCGCATTGTAACCGAACTTCATAATGCTGCCGATTCATTGCGGGCAAAAGTGGTTCCTGATAACCATCCTTTGTTTGAAGGATTTGAAATCAAACACTGGCATGTTCCATTTCACGGAATTCCCGGAGGAGATTTTATTGATTATTTTTCGATGGAAGATGAAAACATTGCTGTTATTCTAGGCGACGTTATGGGTAAAAAATGGGGTGCTTGGTATTTTGCTTTTGCCTATGCCGGTTATGTAAGAAGTTCAATGCGGGTTGCATTACAAACTGCTAATGAATTTTCGCCGCATCAAATTCTTCAGCAAGTAAATAAATCTGTTTATCAAGATGCGAAAGTTTCCGAAGTATTTGCAACTCTTTCCATCGTAACATTAAATAAGAAAACAAAAATTGCAAAATATACTGGCGCAGGAGATCTGCCAATTATATACAAAAATAATTCCGATGGCTCGGTTCAAAAATTAAAATCGAATGGACTTTTGCTAGGCTTTGCTGAACAAGGTAACTATGAAGATATTTCAATCAACTTGAATTCAGGGGATTTTTTAATTTGTGTTACCGATGGAATTATTGAATCACGTAATTCTGCCGGCGAACAATTTGGATCATACCGGTTGATGGAAATTATAAATAAAATTAGTTCTGAAGATGATCCTCTGGAAATTATAAGAAAAGAATTTGAAGCTTTTACGGAAAACAAATTTGAAGACGATATTAGTCTTATCGTAATAAAAGCGAAATAACAAGATCTTTTTCACTTAATATACCTTCCTAGAAATTTTTTTACTTTTTTCAATTAATTTTTCCCAAATGACCGTATTTTTTTCTATTAATATATAGATGACATTAATTTTAATTATTTATACCGCTGGTTATTTCCTTAAAAAACTATTTTTTAATAAAAGGAGGAAAGTTTATGGATTCCGATATTAATTTTGGACTTTACAAGGAAAATGCGAAATCAAAAAATCAATCCATATTCTGGAATTTTATTTTTCAACCTTTTCGATCTGGAGTGTTTGGATTTATTTCTTTTTTTCTCGTATTGATTACTGCAAAGTATCTTGGATATTTGATAGGTTCACATGATTCTTTTCAAATTGATTCGGATGATTTCTTACTTTCAATATTAGGGTTCATACTAGTTTTTTTAATTAAATTTTTGGAAAACTTTAAAGAGAAATCAATTTAATATTCTGATTAAAATTAAATTTCAGCGCTTGCCTGCAGTTTCTCAGTTCTATCTGCAATTTTAAGCTGTTCAATTAATTCAGAAATATCACCTTCCATAATATTTGAAAGATTATATAATGTTAATCCGATTCGGTGGTCGGTTACTCGATTCTGAGGATAATTGTAAGTTCTAATTTTATCACTTCTATCTCCGCTTCTCACCATTGTTTTCCGCTGAGCAGAAATTTCTGCATTTTGTTCTTTAAGTTTTGCATCATAAAGACGTGCGCGAAGAACCTTCATAGCTTTTTGTCTGTTCTTAAGCTGCGACCGTTCATCCTGGCATTGAACGACAATTCCAGTCGGTAAATGTGTTATACGCACTGCGGTCTCTACCTTATTAACATTTTGTCCGCCGGCTCCTCCGGATCTAAAAATATCAATTCGAAGATCGTTTGGGCTTATATCAATTTGTACATCTTCTGCTTCAGGAAGAACTGCAACCGATGCCGCTGAAGTGTGAACTCTTCCGTTAGCTTCAGTTTCGGGAACTCTTTGAACGCGGTGAACTCCGCTTTCAAATTTCAATTCTCCAAAAACATTATCTCCTCCAACGGAAAATACTGCTTCTTTAATTCCGCCTCGTCCGGTATCGTTGATATCAATCAGCTCAACTCTCCAGCCTTTTCTTTCCGAATATCTTGTGTACATTCTGAAAAGATCGCCGGCAAATAATGCAGCTTCCTCACCGCCGGTTCCTGCGCGGATTTCCATTATTACATCTTTATTATCATTCGGATCTTTTGGGAGAAGTAAAAATTTTATTCTTTCTTCAAGCAATTCTTTTTTTGTTTCAAGCTCCGACAATTCAGATTCGGCTAAAATAGAAAGTTCTTTATCCAAGCCGGAATTAATTATTTCTTTATTCCCATCTATATTTTTCAGCACTTCAGAATACTCTTCGTAAGCTTGAATAATAGCTTCCAACTCACTTCGCTCCCGGCTGAGACTAACAATTTTATCTCTATCATTTAAATATGCCGGATCTGAAAGCTGCTGGTTTATTCTATCAAATTTCTCTTTTATTTTTTTTAGTCGTTCTAATAAATCCATTTTAAAATCTGCTTCTTTCGGCTGCAAATATAGCAAAGCGCTAAGTTAAAATCTAAGCATTAAAAAATAGGAAATTAGCTTATCATCTTTAAAAATGAAATTTTATTTTCCATTATTAGATCCGTTTAAGCTTTTAATATTCAATAATTATTCTTTTTTGAATTAAAGCATTATTTAAGATATTTCCATCAACAATAAATTTTATTTAAAAATGGAAAAAATAATAACACTCTTTCTAATATTTTTTACAACGTTGAATTTTAACTACTCACAAAATTTAAAAGATAAAACAAAAATGATTGATTCAATTCTGCTGGATTATAATAAACCAGATTCACCTGGCGCTGCTGTAATGATAATTCAAAACGGGAAAATTTTATTTGAACACGGCTACGGTTTGGCTAATCTCGAAGATAAAATTCCTGTTCAATCAAACACAAACTTCAGACTTGCCTCAGTTACAAAAGAATTTACGGCAGCTGCAATTATGCTTTTAATAAAGGAAGGGAAATTAAATTTTGGCGAAAAATTAACTGAAATATTTCCTGGATTTCCTGCTTATGGCAGAAATATTTCAATTAAAAATTTGTTAAATCATACTTCCGGTCTGATTGATTATGAAAATTTAATTCCTGATACAGCGACTGTTCAAGTAAAAGATAAAGATGTTTTGGAAATAATGATGAAGCAGGATTCAACTTATTTTGAACCTGGAACAAAATATCAATACAGCAATACTGCGTATGCTTTGCTTTCCCAAATCGTTGAAAAAATTTCCGGGAAACCATTTGCCGAATTTTTGAAAGAAAATATTTTTGATCCTCTTAAAATGGAAAATACCGTTGCTTATGAAAAAGGAATTTCCGAAGTAAAAAATAGAGCTTATGGCTATTCTAAAAAAGACAGCGTGTTTATTAGAACAGATCAAAGTTTAACGAGTGCAGTTCTAGGCGATGGAGGAATTTATACTTCGATTGATGATATGTACAAATGGGATCAATCGCTTTACACCGAAAAAATCTTACCTAAAGAATTTATTAAAGAATCTTTTACACGCGGAACTTTAAAGAACGTTGAAAAAATAGATTATGGTTTTGGCTGGCATTTAAAAACTTATAAAGGTCATGAAATTGTTTATCATACCGGCAGCACTATAGGATTTAGAAATGTTATTTATAGAATTCCAGAGTTAAAATTTACAGTAATTCTTCTTACTAACCGGGATGAAGGAGACACAGAAAAAATAGCGGAAGAAATTTGTGATGTTTATCTTGGCGATAAATGGAAATAGATATAATATTTTGTTAAAATAATTTTATTTGAAATTTTAATATGAAAAAAATATCATGAAATCATGTAAATGTTTTTATAAGTTTGCCCGAAATAATTTTAAGTAATGAAAAAAAATTAATGAAGAAATTTGAAATACCACATTTCTATAAAAGCTCATTTATTTCTACAATAAAAGAATTACGAAAAGTAAATGACCCAAGGAAAAAAGATTTTACTCCAACGTTATTGGACTTCGGACCTGTAAGATTTTTTAGCGCCCGACATTTTGGCTTTTGTTATGGCGTAGAAAACGCGATTGAGATTGCTTATAAAACAGTTGAGGAAAACCCAGATAAAAGAATTTTCCTTTTAAGCGAAATGATTCATAATCCCGGCGTGAATGATGAATTGAAAAGTCGAGGCGTCCGCTTTCTAATGGATACTTCAGGAAATCAATTAATTAATTGGGAAGAATTAAAATCTGATGACTTAGTAATAATCCCCGCATTTGGTACTACAATTGAGATTCAAAATAAACTTAACGAATTGGGAACTGATCCTTATAAATATAATACGACGTGCCCGTTTGTTGAAAAAGTTTGGAATAGATCATTTCAACTTGGGGAAGAAAATTACACGGTAATAATTCACGGCAAACATAATCATGAAGAAACTCGCGCAACCTTTTCCCATAGTATTAGAAATTCCAAAGCTTTGGTAATTAGAAACATTGAAGAAGCAAAATTAATTTGTGAAATTATCTTAGGTAATCAAAATGAAGAAAAATTTTATTCACACTTCCAGGAAAAATGTTCACAAGGATTTGATGTTAAGAAAGATTTAATACGGATTGGAGTTGTAAATCAAACGACGATGCTTGCAACTGAAACTCAAGCAATTGCGGATATATTAAAATCAACGATGATAAAAAAATACGGACAAGAAAATATCAAGGACCATTTTGCAGACACACGCGATACTCTTTGTTATGCAACAAATGATAACCAGGAATCAACTTATGGATTGCTAAAAGAGAAAGCAGATTTTGCCATAGTGGTTGGTGGATATAACAGCAGCAATACCAGTCATATTGTTGAACTTTGCGAAGAAAAGCTTGATACATATTTTATTTCTTCAGCTGATAAAATTTTATCTAAAGAATTAATTAGTCATTATGATTTAAAATCAAAATCTGAAAAGATGACAAATAATTATATCCCTAAAAAAAATATTGTCGATATAATTCTTACCAGCGGTGCCTCATGCCCGGACGGCGTGGTTGATCAAGTTTTGCAAAAAATAATTTCATTTTTTGATAATGCAAAAAATATGGATGCGGTTTTAGAGGAAGTAATTTCTACAAAATAAAACTTGCCGGTGGAAAATTCTCTTTACAGAATTTTCTACCGGCAGATAATACTTAATTATTTCATTTTTTTAATTTTAAATCAAACTCAAATGGTTTTGAAGTGGGGAACAAACAAGTTTGGTTGTCGCAAGGCTGATATTGTACTTCACCTCTAATTTTTATTGTTTGTTTTTTAAATCCTTTATTAATCTTAAACTGAATTTTTACATCTGCTTCATCTTCATATAACGCCATTTGAGTCTGAGAAAATTGCAGCTTCGTTAAAATTGGTTCCGGGTAAATTGTCTTTAATACTTTAATTGATGAATTATCTTTTAATGTTACAACAGTTGGAGTTAAACTTTCATCCAGCGGTTTGTTGGAGTTTATATGCCATCGATTTTTAATTTGAAGAATAACTTCAGCTTCAAATAATTTATTCTTGGGTACTACTTTTGGTACTTTCACTTTTATCTCAACAACTTTGTCCGGGGATGATTGAGAAAAATCATTTTGATTTATGGTAACAAAGAAGAATGCAAGCCAAATTAAAAATATAATCTTCATATTAAATTTCTATTTTATTCAGTTCAATATTATTTGCTTCCGGAAGATTCAATTCCAGGTACATCAACATAAAATGATTGCAGCACATCTTTAGTATTGTTGTTTTGAACCCACGCAACAACAGCTAAATTATTTCGGTCAATTTTATCGGTTCGCTGCTTCCAACCGGAAAAAGGCAAACCTCTCCGCCAGGAAGAATCTTTTGTCGGATCATCCAAATATGAAGAAATATTTTTCTCAATTTCATTTACATTAAATGAATCTGAAATATTTTGCATTCCATTTTTTAATTCTAGCGGTAAACCGTCTGCTCCTTTAATTAAACTTCGCACTACAAAAATATGTTTGGTTACACCGTTGCTGCCGGAGTAATGAATAGACTTTTCTACCAAAGCCATGTGAAGCGATAAATCCTTTTCTGAAGCTTTTTCCTTTTCTAGTTTTAAATCAATTTTAACTTCGCCACCTTTTTGTACCGCTGAACCGAAAATATTTATTCCGGGATTTTCGCTAAACAATTTGTCGATTGAATATTTGTAAATATTAAATCGATTTTTTAAAAGATATTTCGGCCCGCCGCCGGTTACTTTTTCTTTGCCTTCAATAATTACTGTTGGAGTTCCGAAATTACCGCCGTAATATTTATAACGAGCAAATGTATCTGGATTCGTCATTGGATCCGGTGCTGGTATGTGAACATGATATTCAAGAATAGCAACATCATTTCTAGGATAATATTCCGAAAGAATATCAAACGCAGCATCAGCTGCTGCGCATGGAGGGCATTCGGCTCCGGTAAATAATTCTGCTAAAACTACATTACCTTTTGTTTTCTCTTTAAATTTCCCCGGATTGAATGAAGCTAATTCATCCTGTTTTTTTTCTATTAACTTTTGAATTTCATCTTTCGATATTCCTTCTTGCTCAGCAAATTTGTCTCTCTCTTTTTTAATTTTATCAGAAGGATAAGCAACTGTGCCATTGATATAAGCTTCCATAGCTTTTTTATTGTCGCCGGATTTCCTATAAGTTTGAGCCAGCAAATTCCAATAATCACTATCCCAGGGATTAGCAATATTTTCTACATTGATTAATTCTTTTAATGCTTCTTTATTTTTTCCTTCTGCCGATAACACCAAAGCGTAATTTATTGTATAAAGAATTTTGTCATCAAGTGAAGGATTATTTTTTAATGATGATAAAGATTCATAAGCCCATTTATTCGCTTGATTCAAATTTACTCCGGTATTTGCAAGGAAGGCGGCTGCAGTAGAGTTAGTTTTATTTTTATCTTCGCTTTTTGAATTATCTATAAAAGTCTTCAATAGATCATTTACAATCTGATCTCTTAATTGCTGTCTTTCTTTTTCATTTGGTTTTTCTTCAGACAACCATTTGTTAAAATTGGATATAGCTTCGTCGGTATTACCCAGCAGTATTGAATTTGCTGTTGTTTTTATAGCATCAATTTTTTGCCCATTTGCATTTTCATATTTTGCAAGGCTTGATTGATAGTCCGGATTATTTTCATTTCCAATAACAGCTTGCTTTTCAATTGCTAAGGCTGAATCCGCTTTCCCCAAATTATAAAGTACAAGGGCTTGAGTATCGAGAAATCTTCCGCGGACTTTATTATTCATATTCTGAGTTGCATTTACTGCTCTTTGAGAGTAAACTGCAGCTGTATCAAGCCCCGCTTTTTTTTGAGCAAGTGCAAAAGCAATATTGTTATAAACGTTAACTCTTGTCCCTGGAGGAAATGAATTTACGGTCATGTCCGCATAAATTAAAGCTGAATCAGTTTTGTTCAAGTCAAGATAGGCATTAAAAATTTCGTAATATGCATAAGGTTTATATTGGCTTGAAGAAAAATCAACTACAAATTTTTTAAATGCTTCAATTTTTTGATTGTTATCTTTAATTGCATCATACTTGTCAAACGCTTCAACATCCTGAGCTTTTAGAAGCAGTGGTGTAGTTGCAATAATTAAAAATAAAATTGCTGCTGATAGTTTTTTCCCGATTTTAAAATTCATTTCATACTCCATCGTTTAATTGTTACAAAACTAAAAAATTTATTTCATAATCCCAGCAATTTTTAAGTTTATAATTTAGATTTTATGATAAATGGTGTGTTTATAATTGTGGACAAATTTTGTCATCTATTTTTTTTGACTTGGTAATATTTATAAAAACAATCTAGATTTATTAGTTGTAAATTATTTGTTATTCTTTCGTGTATTAGGTAATTTTATAACTCAAAAATTCAAATTCGGAGTATTATGAGAGCCATAATACCGGTAGCTGGCTTGGGAAGCCGGTTAAAACCTCACACATATTCAACACCAAAAGTGTTATTAAATGTTGGAGGTAAACCAATATTAGGACATATTCTTGATAAGCTTTTAGAAGAAGAAATTCATAAAGCTACTTTTGTAATTGGTCATCTTGGCGAGATGATTAAAGATTATGTTTTAAGTTATTATTCTACTATCCAAGCGGATTTTGTTGAACAAAAGGAAATGGAAGGATTGGGTCATGCAATTTATACTGCAATCCCTACATTTGATGATGAAGAGATTTTTATAATTCTTGGAGATACCATTTTTGATGTAAATCTAAAAAGTGTTTTCAAGAAAAAGCAAACAGCGTTGGGAGTTAAGGAAGTTGATGATCCAAGAAGATTTGGAATTGCTGTTGTTAATGATGGCTCTATAAAAAAATTGATTGAAAAGCCGCAGTCGCCGGTTTCGAACTTGGCGCTTGTTGGACTTTATTATATTAAAAACTCTAGTACATTAATTAAAAGTTTAACTCAGTTAGTTGAAAAAGATGTTAGAACTAAAGGCGAACTCCAATTAACGGATGCTTTGCAAATGATGATAGATGACGGTGAAATAATTACAACATTTCCAGTGGAAGGTTGGTATGATTGCGGTAAGCCGGAAACTTTGCTTTCAACAAATCAATTTCTTTTAGATAATAAAAGTGTAAGCAAAAATTATGACAGCGTTGTAATCAATCCTCCAGTATTTATTGCTGAAAGCGCCGAAATAACTAATTCTGTTATTGGCCCATATGCAACCATAGACAGCGGCTGCAAAATTGATGAATGCATTATTAAAAATTCTATTGTAAGTTCTAATGCTCATATTTCTAAAACGCTTCTTGAAAATTCTATAATTGGCGGTAATGCAATTATTCGAGGCATGTTTAAGAGACTAAATTCTGGTGATTCATCAGAAATAGATTTTTATTAATTATTTAATTTATAAAATAGGAAAAGAGAGTCATGTCATATTTCTTTACTTCTGAATCAGTTTCTGAAGGGCATCCGGATAAAATTTGCGATGCGATATCCGACGGAATTTTAGATGCAATTTATAAACAAGATACAAATGCAAGAGTTGCTTGTGAAACTTTTGTAACTACAGGTTTAGTTCTTGTTGGTGGTGAGATTACTACTAAAGCTTATATTGAAGTACCGGATATTGTTAGAGAAACAGTAAAAAATATTGGTTATACCAGCGCAGATTATAAATTTGATTCCGAATCATGTTCAGTATTAAACGCAATTCATTCTCAATCTCCAGATATTGCAATGGGCGTTGATAAAGGAGGCGCCGGAGATCAAGGAATAATGTTCGGTTATGCATGCGATCAAACTCCTGAACTAATGCCAATGCCAATTATGTATGCGCATAAATTAGTTAAAAGATTAGCTGAGATTAGGAAAAGTAAGAACGGTTTAATGCCTTATCTTCGCCCGGATGCAAAGTCTCAAGTTACAATTCAATATGACGACAATAATAAACCGGTTAGAGTTGAAGCCGTAGTTATTTCTACTCAGCATGATGCAGATGCAAAACAAAAAACTATTAGAGAAGATGTAATTGAAAATGTTATTAAAAAAATCATTCCGGAAAAATATTTAGATAAAAAAACAAAATATTTTGTTAATCCTACGGGTAGATTTGAAATAGGCGGCCCACATGGTGACAGCGGGTTAACCGGAAGAAAAATTATTGTTGATACATACGGCGGATGGGCTCCTCATGGCGGCGGCGCTTTTTCCGGTAAAGATCCATCTAAAGTTGACAGAAGCGCTACTTATGCTGCTAGACATATAGCAAAAAATGTTGTTGGTTCTAAACTTGCCAGCGAATGCTTGGTTCAAGTTGCATATGCTATTGGCGTTGCTGAACCGGTTTCAGTTTATGTTGATACAAAAGGAACCGGAATAATCCCGGATAAAGAAATTTCAAAAATAATTTCAAATGAAGTTGATTTAACTCCACGCGGAATTATTAAAAGATTGAACTTGAGAAGGCCGATTTATCAGAAAACTTCAGCTTATGGCCACTTTGGTAGAAATGAAAAAGATTTTACCTGGGAACAATTAGATTTAGTTCCGGTATTTAAAAAATATTTATGAGTTTGTTTAACTTTAAAAGGAATATCCATGAGTGAAGTTTTGGAAAAAAACACAAAAAATAAAATCGATTATAAGGTAAAAGATATTTCATTGGCTGATTGGGGCAGGAAAGAAATAAAACTTGCCGAAGCAGAAATGCCAGGATTGATGACCTTGCGTGAAGAGTATGGAAAAAAGAAACCTCTTAAAGGTGCTCGTATAGCAGGCTGTCTACACATGACAATTCAAACTGCGGTGCTTATTGAAACACTTGTAGAACTTGGCGCTGAAGTTAGATGGTCATCTTGTAATATATTTTCAACTCAAGATCATGCAGCCGCTGCAATAGCTGCTGCCGGTACACCAGTGTTTGCGTGGAAAGGCGAGACTCTTGAAGAATATGATTGGTGTGTTGAACAAACACTTTTCTTTGGTGAAGATAAAAAACCGCTTAATATGATTCTTGACGACGGCGGTGACTTAACAAATTTAGTTCTTGATAAATATCCTGAGCTTGTACCTGGTATAAAAGGAATTTCTGAAGAAACTACAACAGGCGTTCATCGATTATATGATAGAATGAAAAAAGGAACTTTACCTGTTCCGGCTTTTAACGTAAATGACTCGGTAACGAAATCAAAGTTTGATAATAAATATGGATGCCGCGAATCATTAGTTGATGCAATTAGACGCGCAACCGATTTAATGCTTGCCGGTAAAGTTGCAGTTGTTTGCGGCTACGGCGACGTCGGAAAAGGTTCAGCGGAATCTTTAGCTCATAATGCAGTAAGAGTTATTGTTACTGAGATTGATCCGATTTGCGCACTTCAAGCAGCTATGAATGGCTTCCAAGTAAAGAAATTAGAAAATGCTGTTTCTGAAGCTGATATAATTGTTACGGCTACCGGTAATACAGATATTGTATCCGAAAGACATTTTAAAAAAATGAAACATAATGCTGTGGTTTGCAACATCGGACATTTTGATAATGAAATTGATATGGCTTGGTTAAATAAAAACTACGGGCACACAAAAATTACAATAAAGCCGCAAGTTGATAAATATACAATTGATGGAAAAGATATTATTGTTCTAGCCGAAGGAAGATTAGTTAACCTCGGCTGTGCTACAGGCCATCCTTCATTCGTTATGTCAAACTCTTTTACAAATCAAACTCTAGCTCAAATGGAACTTTGGGGAAATCCAGATAAATATGAGAATAAAGTTTATGTACTTCCCAAGCATCTTGATGAGATGGTTGCAAAACTTCATCTTAAAAAACTTGGCTGCGAATTAGAAACATTATCTTCTAAACAGGCTGAATATATTGGTGTTAGTGTTGAAGGACCATTTAAGCCTGATTATTACAGATACTAAACAAACTAGCTTTTAATTTATAAGGCTTGTTTAAACAAGCCTTTTTAATATTTATAATTTATGAATCTTGAAGTTTTAAGTTTTATTAAAAAGTGTGTTAGACAAAGACGTATTTTATGGACGGAACACGTTAACATCAGGTTAAAAGAAAGATTTATCAGCAGAGAAAATATTATAAATTCTATTGCTGAATATGAAATCATTGATGAAAACCATGATGATTATTTTCTGCCGACTTATCTTATTTATACTCAAAGGAGAAATGAAGTATTTCACCTTTTGGTTACAGTAGATTTTCAGAATGAATCTATAACGATAGTTACTTCATATAAACCGTCATTAAGCAGATGGGAAAAAGATTTTAAAACGCGAAAAGTTAATGAATTTCAGTTGCTTTAGAAATTTATTCCAAAATATTTTTCAAGGCGTCTTCCACATTTTCAAATTTAAATTTAAATCCGCTTTCTAATAATTTTTCAGGAATAGCTCTTTGACTTGCAGCTACTGATTCCGCAGCTTCGCCAATTGCAATTCTTAAAGCAAATAATGGAACGCTGAATAACGAAGGTCGATGTAAAATTTTACCGAGTGTGCTAGCAAATTCTTTCATCGTTACTGGCTTTGGTGATGATGCATTAATAATTCCGCTGATTCCTGGGTTGTCTAACGCATACAAATAAATTCTAATTAAGTCGTCAATATGAATCCAGGGAAACCATTGTTTGCCTGAACCGATTGGTCCTCCTATAAATAATTTATATGGTAGTAACATTCTTTTTAATGCACCATTGGCACTAAGAACAATTCCGGTTCTAATGCTTATTCTCCTGGTTCCAAATGATTCAACCTTTTCTGATTCCAATTCCCATGCTTTGCAAACTTGAGATAAAAAATCATTTCCACATTTAGAAGATTCAGTTACAATATCATCCTCTGCATTTCCGTAATATCCAACAGCTGAGGCAGAAATAAAGATTGCCGGTTTTTGCTCAACCTCTTCAAATGCTTTTACAAGATTTCGCGTACTAATTATCCGGCTATCAAAAATTAATTTTTTATAAATTGAATTCCATCTTCTACCTGCAATGCTTACACCTGCAAGATGAATGACCGCATTTTTCCCATTTAAATAATTATTCCATTCTTCCGGTGTTTCATAATTCCATTTAATATATTCTTTTGCACCCTCAATTATAGATTTAGCTTGTGCTGGATTTCTTGTAAATATAGTAACTTCATCTCCTCTTTTGATTAATTCCTTACAAAGTATTTTTCCAATTGAACCAGTTGCGCCAGTTATTATTATTTTTTTGTTCATCGTTTACTCAATTAAATTAAACAAGGCGATTTATCTTGTTAAAAAATGTTTCTGACTAAAACACTGAAAGATTGACAATTATTTTTTATCTAATTAAATGATTGCGTCTGTAATTTGTTTTAAAATATTTTTCGTATTATTTTGAAAATGTAAATATAATTTCAACATGACTGATGATATTATTCTACCCAAAAGGTGAAATTAATCAAAATGGGAAAAAACAGTTATCTTAAATCTAAATATAAAATAGACCTAATTGCAGCAATAGTTATGTCAATTTTATTATTGCCTGTTCTTATTGCTATTTCAACAATACTTTTATTTGAATTGAAAGCCAATCCTATTCTTATTCAAGAAAGAGGTCTGTCGCTAACTAATTTTCGTTTTAAGATTTATAAATTTCGTACACTAAAAAAATTTAAATTCAAAGATAAGACTGATATTGAGGATGTATTTTATAAAACTGAACTAATTGATTATGTACCAAGGTTCGGAAGGTGGTTAAGGCACACCGGGCTAGATGAATTACCTCAGCTAATAAATATCATTAAAGGCGAGATGAGCTTTATCGGCCCGCGCCCGTTTACAGTAGAGGATATTGAAATTATTAAAGAAAAAAAACCTGATGCATATTGTATAAGAGATAAAATACAAACACGTCCTGGGATTACCGGCAGCTGGCAAGTATTTGGATCTAGGAAAAAAGGAATTGAAAATTTAGTTAACCTTGAACAGCAATATGATGCGAAGATTTCTCCCGGTGTTGATATAAAAATATTATTGACCACCATTCCGCTTGTCTTTAGAGGTAAGCTTTCCGATGCAATATTAGATGGTTTCGAGCGTAAAAAGTCGGGTAAAGTGTCCGAAGCTAAATCGATGATTAACATTTAAGCGCAGCTTATAGACATTTTAATTTATTGAAAATAATAAAATTTTTATTGCGCTTTTATTCTTTATAAACTAAATTAATTCCAGTTATTAAATAATTTTCTATTTTCAAAGGGTTCTGCAATTGGAGCAAAGGGATAATTTTCTGTTGCGAACTGATCTTAAAATACCGTTACCATTTCCATTACCGTATTACCTAATACTTTTATCTTAAAGCTCTAAGCGAGAAAAATATTTTTCTTTCCGTTTTGCATTTCCCATTGGGTTCCATTGGTATTCTATTTTTAATTGAGCTTAAAACTAATTTCTATTTTTTAACTAATATGTTCGGGGAACCTATGAAATATTACTTTAAAATCTTAATGCTATTTATAATTTTAATTTTCAATACTAGTCGAGGACAGCAGGCTGGATATGTAGTCATTGCTGAAATTTATGGCGGAGGAGGTAACTCTGGAGCTTACTATAAAAATGATTTTATATTGCTTTATAATCCAACAGCTTCTAGCGTTAGCCTAAATGGTTGGTCAGTACAATATGCAGCAGCCACTAGTTCATCATGGTCACTTACTAATTTAAGTGGTTCAATTTCAGCTGGCGGATATTATCTTATTCAAGAAGATACTGGTACTGGAGGTTCTGCTGATCTCCCCACTCCGAATATTAGTGGATCGATTGCAATGTCCGCTACGGCTGGAAAGGTTGCATTAGTAAATTCAACTACAGCCCTATCTGGGACCAACGCCGTAACTGATCCAAGCGTAGTTGATTTTGTAGGGTATGGCGGAACCGCTAATGAATTTGAAACTGCTGCTGCGCCAGCACCCAGTAATTCTGCTAGCATTCGCAGAAAAGATAATAGTGAAAATTCTAATTCAGCAGGATTTGGTTCAGGTGGTAGTGGATGGGACTCAAATAATAATTCTTCAGATTTCACTGTAGCAACGCTCAGTATCAGTAATACAACTCTCCCAGTCGAATTCACTTCCTTTATTGCAAATATCTTCAATTCATCTGTTCAGCTTAAATGGCAGACGGCAACGGAGGTAAACAATTACGGATTCGAAGTAGAGCGCTTAAACCCACCCCACAATCCCCTCCCTGGAGGGGAAGAAAAGTACCCATCCCACAATCCCCTCCCTGGAGGGGAAGAAAAATACCCACCCCTCAGTCCCCTCCCTGGAGGGGAAAAAAAGGGGTGGGTGAAGATTGGCTTTGTTAATGGCAACGGCAACAGCAGTTCGACTAAGGATTATACATTTATTGATCCCGCAATCGGGACAGGTAAAAATATTTCTTCCGGAAAATATTCATATAGACTAAAGCAAATCGATAACAACGGCGCTTACAAGTATTCAAATGTTGTAGAGGTTTCATTTATGAAACCGGCTAAGTTTGCACTTGAGCAGAATTACCCAAACCCGTTTAATCCAAGTACAACAATTTCATTTTCAATTCCCATTTACTTTACTCATTGTTTGAAGCTTTATGATGTGCTTGGCAGGGAAGTACAGACGTTGATAAATGAGAATAGAAAAGCCGGAACTCATAATATAAACTTCTATGCAAATAACTTGAGCAACGGAGTTTATATGTACAAACTAACTGCAGGCAATTATTCAGAAATAAAAAAGATGATTCTTCTTAAATGACCTTGCGGTCTTTGCGTTTCGCTTCGGCGAATTCAGTGTGAATGATTGATATTAGCCCAGCCTCTTCAGGGCTGGGATTAATGAAATAAAAAATAGTTTTGACGCCATTCATGGCGTTATTATGAGAGCATTAAATGGAAGAGTCTGACAAATAATGTATAAGGGGATAAATCCCCTGGGAGATTATTTGTTTTCTTCTTTCCCAGTCGTGAACGACTGGGCTATTATGGCCGTGCTGATTGGCATGTAGGTAATTACAATGCAGGAAAACAATTGTAGATAGGCCTGTAAACGAATACAATACAGGAAAACGCATGTTTAGTGGTTGTGTAACCGGATACAATATGATAAAACACATGTTTGGTGGGTATGTAACGTGTTACAGTATAGGTAAACACGTGTTTGATAGACTTGTATCGTGTTACAATACAGAGAATCAACCGTTTGATGGGCATGTAAGTGGATACAATACAGAAAAATACGATTATTATAAGGTTGTACGCGTTTCTTTGTAATAATTATCAATTTTTTACGCAGATATAGAATAAACATATAACTAAAAATAAAATCGGTTTGATATGAGATGATTCAGTTTATCAAAAATTCCTATAAATAACTTAAATGCTCTAATTCTAATAATAAAAAATTAGGAGGTTCTAATGTTTTCACATCATCTAGTTAATCCGTTCGATTCCGAGAGGTTCAGTAATGATAATTTTGATAAGTTTTCATCAATTCATATAGAAAGGCTGACTGCGGGTGTGCCCCCAAATGGAAGTGCACTTTATGGAGTTCCGGTTCAAAACATATTTAATACAATGATTACGGATACGCAAGCATGCTATAATATTTGGAAAACAACTGCAGCTACAAAGGCAACAGAGAACTCGGCAAAGGAAGGAATGACAATAAGCGTTGATGATGCAATTTCGGATATGAAAGAATTTATTTCATTTAAAGAAGGCGTAATAGCAGATAGGTTTCATCCCGGTACGCCGACTTATGAAGAATTTTTCCCGAATGGAAAATCCGAGTATAGCCATGCGACAAAGAAAAATGCGGAAATATTATTTAAGAGATTTATAACAATACTTGATAATAATAAAGCCAGCTTTGATGAAATAATGTTAACAGAGGCGAATGATAAGTACAATGCTTACGCATCTTTCAGAAAAGATCAGCTTCAAACAATGAGTAAAGTAAATGCTGATATGACCGATTCTGATGATAAACGTTATAAGCTTAGCAGTCAGCTTTTTAAAAACTTATTAACGCTTCTTCTAATAAATGCGGAAGAACCGGATAAAGCAGCCAATTACTTTGATGAATCGATGTTTAAGAAAAAAGGTAAGAAAGATGAGCCGCCTACACCTCCGCAGGCGTAATGAATTAAAACACTGTAGCTCATCTGCGGCCTTTGCGTGAAAAAAACTTCTCGCTAAGATCGCAAAATTCGCCGCGGCGAATCGCGGAGAACGCAAAGAAAGTAGTAAATCTAAAAAAATGATTGTTGAAAATGCATATTAATTGTTTTCTTATTCTGATGTTTTATAAATGATAAATGTAACAATAACAAATTGTACACTTGAAGAGATGCCGCTAATTACCCGGATGGCATCCCTTGATGGGCGCAACACCGGGCTAAACGATCCCGAACTTTTCTACCGTACGGATCCCGATGGTTTTTTTATTGCGGTTACAGATGGGAATATATTAGGCTCAATTTCAGCTAACCGGATCGCTTCTTC
>JAMCWE010000171.1 GCA_023475265.1 Bacteroidota bacterium | reverse complement strand
ATTTCTAACATCTTCGTTATCTTCAATAATTAATACGATTGGTAATTTTTCATATTCTTCTAAATCAATTTCAAGCTTAGTTAATTTTTTACTTTCATTTTCGTTGAATTGTTTTTCTTGAACTTCAAAAGGTATATTCCCGTAGTCATTTTGTTTTTCTGCAGAAGGCTCTTCACAGAGTTCATCCGGTTTCAAATGAGCCATACCAAGAGGAAATGTAACATTAAATGTTGTCCCTTTACCTTCCTTACTTTCTACATTAATTTTACCTTTATGAAGTTCGACTAATTCTTTAGTCAGAGATAATCCGACTCCGCTCCCTTGATACTCTTTATGTAAAATATTACCCGCCTGGTAAAACCTGTCGAATATCTTGTCAAGTTGTTCTGCTGGAATCCCAATCCCCGTATCCGAAATAGAAATTTCTATTTCTATTTCTTTTTGCCGGACTTCAACTTTAACGCAGCCTTTATCCGGCGTAAACTTAAATGCATTTGAAATGATGTTACTTATTACTTTTTCAAATTTATCTCTATCCAGAAATACTATAATCTCATTATATCCGGCATTCAATATCAAATTAATGTTCTTACTTTCTGCTATCATACGGAAGGAGTCGACAATTTCTTTTAATAAGCCGATCATATTTTGCCTGGATGCCTTTAACTTCAGCATTCCAGCCTCAATCCTGGCTAAATCAAGAAGCTGATCGGCAAGTTTGTTTAGCCGCTTTGCGCTTCTGAAAATCAGCTTAGCATTATCTTTTACTATTTCGTTATCGGTCGATTCTAAAATCTTTTCCACCGGTCCTAAGATTAAAGTCAGCGGAGTTCTAAACTCATGTGAAATATTTGTGAAGAAGTTTGTCTTTAAACTGTCGAGTTCATGCAGCTTTTCAGTTTCTTTTATCTTCTGGAAATTTTCTTTTTGAAGTTGAAGATTCTTAATAAGTTGACCTGCCTGCACTGAAATGATAGTGAAAAGTGTAAGATCATTGGAGGAAAAATGTTTTCCGTTTTTTTTATTAACCAGCATCATAAGCCCGGTAATTCCGCCTTCATACCAAATAGGCACACAAAGTACGGAATGAATATCTTTTTTCTCTTCTTCGGTCGGACTAAATCTTTTATCCTTTGCAAGGTCTTCAATTATTATAGGTTCTTTATTCAGCAATACACAGCCGGTTATATTTGAGCCGATATGGTATGTGTGTTTTAAGCTGCTCGAATCATCCTGACGAATTATTGTTTTAAAAGGTTCTTTATAATCGTCGGTAACAAGCAGTATGGAACCCTGTTCAGCTTCAATTACACTAATGCATTTCTGAACAATTAAATTCAGTATTTGATCAATGTCGGTTGCTCTGCCAGTAGTCAGTGCAATTTCATTCAATATTTTTAATTCATTAACAGAAGATCTCAGCCTGACATTTTCATTTTTAAGTTCTAATATTTTTTTTTCGAGCTTGTTCATAGAATTCTAAACAGAAATTTCTAATTTTCTACTTCATATTTATCTATGATTCTCTTATAGCCAGGTAAATTTCTCAAGGGATCAAACAGCGGATCGAGCTTTAATCTATTTAAAGAAAAACCAGACGGATTGGATAGCAGAAAATCAATTTTAGCTAAAGCATTTTTATAATCACCGCAAAGCGTGTAGATAGTTAATTCATCCACGGAATAAATATATTCGGGTAAGGTTTCATAACCAACAAATAAGGTTAGCTTAAGTGCCTTTCTGCTTTCTTCAATTGCCTTTTGTTCTTCATTCAAACCAGCATAAGTAATGCTTAAGCTCCTGTGCAACAATTCTTTACTTATGTTTGTATTGAACATTTTTTCTATATAAATCCTTGACGAGTCAAAGTATATTTTGGATAGTTCGAATTGCTGCATATAACGGTAGACCAAGGCAATCATTTGCAAGTTCGGGATGTATCCCCTGTAGTTATTTTCATAATCCATTTTGGAAGATTTCAACTTAGACAATGCTTTTTTATATTTCCTGTCAAGAATATCCAGGTAAATAAAAATATTAAAATAGTCCTCAAGGTATTGATCACTATCTACTCCCTCTATAACTTGTCTTGCAAGTTTAGTGTCACCATTCCAATCTATGTAATTAAGAGCGAGCGGCAGAAAATAAGTATCGACATTTGACCCAAGCTCTATGGTAAGTTTGTAATATTTTTCGGCACTTCTATAATCTCTCATCATATTATATAAATCACCAATAGTCCATGGATATCTTGCTATCAATGGATCAAGCAACGAAGCTTTTATTCTATTTTTTAATGCCAAATCATAGTTGCCAAACCTCCCGTAAATAGCTCCAATCCAGAAATAAGCCTCCGCATTACTTGGTTGAATTTCGACAGTATTATTAAACTCATTCAAAGCATGTCTTAAATCGTTTTCAACCCACATATAATAGCATGCCTCAGCAAGATGTACTAAGGCGTTATCAGGTTTCAGTGCAACAGATTTCTTTAAATATTCGTGAGCCTTAATAGGTAGTGACGAGTTTCTATCCATAGATAGTGTATACATTCCACCATAAATAATTGATAGGTTCGCATAAGCTTCGGCGAATTCCGGATCTATTTCTACGGCTTTTTCGAAAAGACTTATACTTGTTATAAGATCGGTCCTGGTAGCATTTCGATATTGAAACATTAACGCTTTCAAGTAATAATCATATGCTTCAAAGTTCTTTGTTGGAGGCGCACCCATTGTAAATTGACCTGGAATTATTTTTAAGTTTAGCTTTTCAATTACATTACGTGCAATCCTATTCTGAATGTTAAAAATATCATCCAGTTTTTCTTCGTATGAGTCAGACCATAAAATTATATCATCCCGAACTCTTATTAATTCAGCGATTATTCTTATACGCTTGACTTCTTCTTTATTCGTCATCAACTGAATCGTTCCTTCCAAAATATAATTTACCCCTAAGTCCTTGCCTATCTCTTTAATAGTTTTATTTGACCTGGCATATTTTTCTGCGCTATTCCTTGAGATGACTCCTAGACTAGCAAATGATGCAAGTTTATTGGAAATTTCTGATCTAACTCCTTCTGAAAAATATTCTTCTTTAGGCGGACCTAAATTTTCAAATGGAAGCACAACTATCATTTTCCTTTCATTAACAATCGTCTTCTTATTTGCTTTTTTGTTAATGTTCAAGAACAAAATTCCACCTATTATTAAAATCAGTACAATTGAAATTATAGATTTTGTATTGAATCTTATACTATATCGTAATGAGAACGGAAATGAGAAAAAGTGACTTACTGATAAATCCTTCCCGAATAATTTTAGATCGGTTAAAACCTCTTCAATATTTTGATAACGGTCTTTCAGGATTTTAGCCATCGCCTTCTTTACCATCGGAACAAATTCTCTTGGAAGCTTGTCTATATTCGGTTTAGAATTTAATATCGAATAAATTATTGCCTGGTCATAATCTGCGTTGAAAGGCGGGGCTCCGGTTAGCATTTCATATATTACTACTCCCAAAGACCAGATATCAGTTCGTTGATCTGAATCTTCACCTCTAGCCTGTTCGGGAGACATATATGCTACTGTTCCTAAGGTGCTGCCTTCCAGGGTAAGATGAGATTTACCAATCGCTTTAGCTAATCCAAAATCAAGTATTTTTACTATTCCTTCATTCGTAATAAAAATGTTAGCTGGTTTTATGTCTCTGTGAATGACCCCGTTTTTATGAGCTTTGTTTAATCCTGCGCAAATCTGCAAAGTAATGTCTAGTATTTTTTCTCTTGATAAGGATCCTTTTTTAATTTTTTCTTTTAATGTTTCTCCTTCGTAGTATGACATTGAAATATACATTTGGTCGTTATCAGCGCTGCCGATTTCATGGATTGTGCAAATATTTGGATGGTCTATGGCTGAGGCGGATTGAGCTTCATTTATAAATCTTCTTTTAGAATCTTCATCATAAGAAATTGTATGATGAAGAAACTTTAATGCGACAATTCGATTTAATCTTAGGTCTTCGGCTTTATAAACTACACCGTTTCCGCCTTCGCCGAGTTTCTTAAGAATTTTGTAATATAAAATTGTTTTATTTAGCATTATGTTCAGCCCCCATATTTACTGCTTCAATTAGCTAAATCCCTTTAACAAATATTACTTGATTAACTTTATAAGAAATAATGCTTGCGTGTTATGCTTATCTTCTCATAAAAAAATTTAGAAAAATTAATTTTATATTCAAAGGAAAAAATTATTAATCTAATATTCCGCATTGGCCAGAAATAAAGTAACCGGAAAAGTTCTGTAAAAAGATTGCTGGGTCAGAATATAGGTAATCTAAATATTTGGGAGTTATTATGAGCGACAAGATTAATAAAGGATATCTTATAGAACTAAGAAACCGTTACTTCTCTGCTTATAATTCACACAAAGTTTGCAGCCACTAAAATTGGTTTACAATATAATTTTGGGTTCCTTGCTGATGACGCAGAAGATCGCAGAAAAAGTTTGGCCTAAAATTGCATAATCGGCGGACAATAATATTATCTCAGTAAAAAAAATATAGATGACTCTCATATAAAAAGTAAAGGAGAGTTAGAGTAGTACACAAGTTTGAAAAAATATTAGTCAAATTTATTGATTAAGCTTTTAACGAGAAAAAGAGTTTTCGATAAATTACTTGAGCAATTCCATTTTGATAATCTTTAAGTAATTTCCAGATTGTATCTTGCAAAAATATATTCCGCTTGGAAGTGAAGAACCATCGAACTTTAAATTGTATGTTCCCGCATTTTTAAATTCGTTCAAAAGTGTTTTAATCTTTATACCAAGAATATTATAAATTGATAAATCAGCTATCCCGCTTTTGCTAATTGAATATGTAATTGTTGTTTGTGGATTAAATGGGTTTGGGTAGCTGCTAAGATTGAATTCGAGCGGGGCAGTTAAATTAACATGATTAATTGCCGTTATATTTTTTGTAGTGAAATTCCAAACATCAGACCAGATGCCTGCACCATTCAAATTAGAAGCGCAGACACGCCAGAAATACTTGGTGTTGTTCTGAAGATTTCCGATAGGAAAGTAAGTTAAATTAATACCAGCTCGATCACCTAAGATTACTGAGAAATCGGCAGCGGTAGAAAATTGCAAGCGGTAAGAAGTTGCGGAATCGACAGGATTCCATTTAAGTAATATTGAAGTCGAATCACCAGTATGACCATTTACCGGAGACTGCAAAGCCGGCGGCTGCGGAGATGCAACAGGATAATTGTAAAGATATTTGCCAATCATATTTAAAAGCGGAGCTTGACTACCGTTGTAATCTCTGCCAATTTTCCAGATGATTGTTCCTTTTAAATTATTTTTACAAATGTACTCGCATTTTAGCTTGATTGAGATTGTGTCGTCGTAAGTTATTAATTGTGTGTGAGATGAGTTTTGAAGATACGGCTGCTTGCAAACATCATCCCAAACGTAGCTCCAGCCTTGAGAAATTTTTGCATTGGCATCAACATAAGAAATAGTTGAGCCGCCTGAGTTTGAAGAATACATTGCGGTGGAATTTAGCAAGTAGCCGCCGAACGGCATACCAACGCATAATTTATTTTTAGGCATTCCTTTATTCAAATAATAATTTACGCTGTTATCCATCGAACCGGATTGTTTCGGAGAAGAATAAAGAGGCGCATCATTGCCGGAAGTTTTTTCCCACGTTCCGTAGAAATCATATGTCATTATACCATACCAATCGAGATAATTATTCAGCTTAGAAATATCGTAAGCATTATTCCAATCTTGAGAAGGGATTGCTGCGCTTAAAGTAGAAATGCTTGCATCGTTAAATGCCTGTCGTAATTGAGAACAAAGCGCTGTGAAGTTATTTCTGTCGCCTGCAGCAGGATATTCCCAGTCAAGATCAGCACCATCAAAATTATTTGTTAAGCAGAAGTTTACAAGATTTGCTACAAATTTTCTTCTAGCAGAAGTATCGGCAGCCATTGGACTGAAGCCATTAGAGCCGCCATAGCCGCCAACAGAAACAATCACCTTAACTCCGTGCTGGTGAGCAGATTGAACCAGCTGCGGATTTAAGAACCATGAATCAACGCTGATGCTTCCATCTGCATTTGGATAAATGAAAGACATTGCAATGTACGATAGACTTTTGTAATCGATTGCGGACGGCGGATAACTGTCATAATAGCCATTTATATAACCAACTGCTATCTGGGCTTTAATATTTAAGGAAATAAAAATGAATAATATCGGTAAATAAAAACGTTTCATATTTAGGTCAATCTAATATCAATTATTTTACGGATCATTTTGATTATTTTTGTTTAATAATCATTTTTAATTATTCCGAATAAAAATTATTGCAGCGGTTCTAGGATTCCAAGAAGAAATTATTTCAAAAATAATTATTGATATTCTCAGGAATTGTTGCAGGCGATTTAAGACATAAAACAGAATATGAAGAAGCCATCAGATCAAAATAAAATCAGTTTCAATACCGATTTAGCAGAGAATAATATTGATGATAATGAAAAGTTATCAAGCATAATTGCACT
>JAMCWE010000161.1 GCA_023475265.1 Bacteroidota bacterium | reverse complement strand
GGCTTGAAGAACGGGTTATACTAAATAAGTTTTTTAATAATTATTGGCATTGGTTTTCCAAGCCACATTGCTGTTATGGGCGGCGGCTTAAAAACAACGCCGTTATATGGCATAGAGAGGTTCTAAATGTCTAATTTTATAAAAAATAATATTAACGATGGCATTAAATTGATTAAACCCATTAATGATGATTTATATTCACTAAAGGCTGATGGACTACTTTCACCACTATTTTCTTCTTTTAGGTATAGCCTTACTTCATTTTTAGCTTTACATAATTTATTAGGAATAGCTAATAACCAAAATATTTTTGAAAAATTACTGAACTTTACAGAAGAAGATTTTAACAAATGGTTAGAAAGAATTGAAAGTGAAGGTTCTATCAACGGATAAATTAATATTTTAAAGGTAGAGAATTATGAAGTATAAAAATTTATTATTTGCTTATTCATTAGAAATAATATTTGGACTAATTACATCTTTATTAATAATTATTATTGGACCAAATGCTATTGCATTTTTAGCACTCTTTGCAATTAGACCTTTTATTTTGGAACGAGAGAAAATTTCTAATCAAGATAAATTTTGGTACTATTCATTCCAATTAGGGAAATATGTTTTATTTACTTTATCAATAATAATTATCGGATTCTATTTAATTAACGAATTTTTTCTTTCAACAAATGCACTTAATAATTTTAGAGATAGAATGATTGTATTAGTTCCATTTTATCTTTTAGTTCACGGAATAATAGGATTGATAGCTAAAAGAAATATTGCTAATGAGTAAATGCCATATAACCAGCGCCTCAAGCCGACAGCCTTTTCGCACTCGGCTAATTTGAGATTTTATAGTTGGTCGTTCCATTTCGGCATTTTGTGTAACGTAGTTAAACTATGGAAGTTTTTTTTAATTTTTAATTATTCATTTTTAATTGGCATTGTTGTTCTGGGCTGCGGCTTAAGCGCAAGGTCGTTATGTGCGTAAGTAGTAGCCAAATGTAATAGTGGTTGTTTTGAAAGACAACATTAACAAAAAACAAAATGAAGTGCTTACATTGAAGGCAAAAGGTATGATATGAAACTTCATCTAATAAAAAATTATGAATCGAATAAACTACAAAATAAATTGTTTTTAGATGATTTTCTAAAAGTGCAAAGGTTGCCCTATGCATCTCTTTTAGAAGATAATGAATTTAATGTCATTAAAGCTGCAAAAAATGGTTTCCATATAATAAGTGTTGCGTTTATTGGTTTAACAAATTTTTCTGCTGTTTGCCAATATGGTTTTGGAATTGAACAGCCTGAACAAGAACGATTTATAACTCCAATTAATACCAAAAAAGAAACGGGAACTCTCTTTCCAAAATATAAGCTCACTATACTTCCATATAGATATAAAACATCAGCATTTATGAATGTAGATAAATATGATTATACAAATGGAAAAGGTTTTACAAGAGATGAAGTTATGGTTCATATTAAGGATGCAATTATAGCTGAAACAGATTATATCAAAAGTGGTAAACTTGTTTTTGATTTTAGAGATTTAGGTGAAGATATGCTTCGTTATAGAAATCTATTGCACTTATTTTTAACAGAAGATTACAAGGATTACGATTGGGAAGTTTTTATGTATTCGTTTGATAATAGTGAGTGGAAGATTTAAATTAAAAATAAAACAAGGTTAGTAGTAAACGCACATAACAAGCAACTCAAGCCGACCGCTTTTTCGCATTCGGCATTTGTAGTTTCTCTTGTTAGTCTTTCCGTTTTTAGGTTCTTGTTCAAGTTTCTACTGCAATGGAAAATATTTTTATAATTATTTAATTAGTCGTTCTAACTTAGCCGTCTGTTCTGGGCGGCGGCTTAGTTGCAAAGTCGTTATGTGCTAAATATTGGAGATATCAATGAAGAAATTATCACAATTAATCTTTATCGTAATTATTGTATTTGCAAACTATTTGAATGCTCAAAATTTTTTCGAATATGGGTTAAAAGTTGGAATAAGTAGTAGCAGTGTAAAAGCAACAGATACAAAATCTAGTTTATATTTTAATCCAGAAGAGTATTATAACGGTAACTCTATCAATCCATTTATTGGCTTTTTTCTGAATTATAGATTGAATGATAATTTAATTTTAGAATCAGAGTTATCTTATATCCAAAAAGGCTCACGCAAAACAATGGAAGTGGCTTATACAACAATAGACAACCCTGATGGTGATGGACGAAAAACAGATTACACAAGTGAAATTGATTTGCGTTATTTAGAACTTGGATTTAATATAAAGCCAATAATTCGTTTAGAAAATATTCCAACCTATTTAATCATAGGTGCATCTGCAAATTATACATTGAACGCTATAAATATAACACAAGATAGAATTGATAAATTCTTATTCAGTTACAAATTAGGACTCGGATGCAATATAAATGGTGTATTAAAACTACCTTTATTAATAGAATTAAAATATATAGGTGATTTCTCCAAGTTTTACTCTTACGATTATGGTAATCTATGGAATAATGTATTGTTGATAAATTTTGGATTTAATATATAATGAATCGCACATAACCCGCTTTTCCACCCGACCGCGTTTTCAGAGCGGCATTGTTCTAATTATTGGGTTAAGTAAAAAAATAGACGTTGGAATTAACATTGTTCTATTAAATAAATTTGTTAATAATCATTGGCTGTAGTTTTTCATCCCAGCACTGCTGTTTTGGGCGGACGGGTGAAAAGCAACGCCGTTATACCGCTTGTGTTTATATTAAAAAGTAATGGAGTCTAAATATGGAACGAACATTAAAGTGTCCTGTTTGTGGTAAACCTTTAACAGAAACTGAGTATGATAAAGCTCTTGGTCTTTGGAAAGATAAACAAGAACACATCAAACATCTTATGATTGAACAGAAGAAGCTCAAGGCACAAGAACAGCTCAACAAAAAGAAGTTGGAAGCCGAGAAAAGAAAGTTAAAAGAGCAAGAGAAAGTATACAAAGATCAAGCTAAGGAACAAGCAATAGAGTTCAAAAAACAACAAGCAAAATTATTACGAGATTCAAAACGTATTTTATCTGAACAAGCTAAGAGGGCTGCTCAACAAATAAAAGATCAGCGAAACGAACTGGAAAAATCTTTCAAACAAAAAATGAAATCTGAAATCAAAAAAGGTGTCGACAAAGGAGTTGAGGAACAGAAGAAGGAATTCAAGAAACAACAAGCCGACCTTAAAAAGACTAAAAATAAAATGTCACAGCTTGAAAACAGTCTCAAAGTATCAGCGAAAAAATATGAACAAGCTAATGACGAGATCAAAAAACTAAAGGAGCAAATAGAAAAAGGAATAACTCCACAAATAGAAGGCTTGTTGGAAGAAGATAAGCTTCTTTTGAAACTTAAAGAACTTTTCCCGCAAGATAAATTTGAACATCCGGGAAAAGCGGGTGACATTATTCAAATGATTATTGAACAAGAAAAAGAAATTGGTAAAATTGTCTATGAATGTAAAAAAGTAAAAACATTCAGTAAGAATCACGTTGAACAAGCAAAAGAAGCTCGTAAAATTCGCCAAGCTGATTTTGCAATTTTGGTTACAAATGCTTTTCCATCAAAGAAGCAATATTATTTTGTGGAGAATACGGTGTTTGTAATAAGTCCGGTAAGTCTTGAACCTATTACATATACTCTTCGTGAGAGTCTTGTCAAAATTTCATTACTTAAAATGTCAAATGAAGCAAAACAAAAAGCCGTCCAACGCGTTTATGATTATTTATCAAGTAATGATTACAACAACAAAATGAATGATGTCGCTAATCAACTTATGGATTTAGGAAAAGATCTTAAAGCTGAAATTACTTCTCATAAGAAAACGTGGGAGAAGCGATATCATATTTATCGTGGTCTGTTTTCAGATATTGGTATTATTGACTATAAACTGAAAGACCGTATTCAAAATCGTATTAACGAAAAATCTAAATTGCTACTTCCTGAAAAAAGTAAATTCATTCGAATTGATGAATTAGAAAAATGATTTTATGTTATTGTAATAAACGCGGTATAACCCGCAACTCAACTTGACCGCTTCATTTGATTCGGCTGCTATTTCTCTTGGATCTATTGTTTTTTCGTTTAATATTGTTGTTCCAGTTTATTTAGTTATGGAATATTTTTTAATTTATTGGCGTTGTCCTTCTCACTCAGCCGTTTGTTCGGGGCGGACAAGTTAGTTGCCACACCGTTAGCTGGATGAATTATAAATAAATGATTGGGATATATAAAGTATGGCAAAAACAATAGATCCAAGAGAAATAGCAGTTGTCCATGGGCGTGATTTAGAAGTTAGAGATGCCGTCTTTGAGTTTCTTCGAGCATTGGATTTACATCCGCGTGAATGGGAAGAATTACTTAGCAATTCACCAGATGCAACTCCCTATACCGGGACTTTAATAGAAAAACTTTTTGAAGATGTTCAAGCGGTTGTCGTCATTTTTACTCCAGATGATGAAACAAGACTTCACCCAGATTTACAAAGTTCGAAGGAAGAATCATATGAAACCCGATTTACATGCCAAGCAAGACCAAATGTTTTGTTCGAGGCTGGAAGAGCTTTTGGTTTATATCCTAGTCGTACTGTTCTTGTAGAGGTTGGTGAATTAAGACCAATAAGTGATCTTATTGGGCGTCATACAGTAAGGCTTGGTTCTGAAAAAGATATACAAAGTTTTGCAAATCGTTTAAAGGCTGCCGGTTGCGCCATCAAAACTAGCGGTACCGATTGGTTAAAATTATCGCGTTTTCATAACCTTACTGCATTAAACCGTAAGCCAGCGGCAAGATTTGAAATAAGTGAACAACCTAATCGAATTTTCCCAACTAATATTTGGTTAAATCCATGGACTTTTGATTCAAAAGAGATAATTGAATCAATAGCTCAAAAAGAAAATCAGAATTATCCAGTAATTGCGCAACAGCTTTTAAGAGACCTAAGCAGAAGTGATAGACTCTGGAGTATTTATTCTAAAAAAGAAGGTCCGAATGCACAGTTGAACTTAAAAGGTCAAGTTAATTTACAATCATCTGGCACATCGGATTTTCGTTTGATTTTAGTTCAGCAAAGATTTGCACTTGATGGTAGACCTTTATCGAATCCACCTGATGCGGGTCCGATGGGTTTTGTAATGATACCTGGACAAGAAATCAATGTTAGTTTTGGAGTGAATATTCCAGATAGAGAATATCAAGAAGGGTCATTGCTATATGGTCTTCATGTTATTTATGAAGATGAAAATAAGAAGAGAAGAGAACTTGAAGTTTTTTGGTGGTATGATTTTAACGAGGATAAGTTCTGGAATAATCTGAATAAAGTTCCCTTTTTCAATTCAGTTCGTCAGAGTTTTTGGTAATCCAGCTAACAAGTGGCTCAAGGCGACAGCGTTTTCGCATTCGGCATTTTACAAATTATAGGGTTAGTCGTTCCGTTTCGGCTTTGTTGTTAGGCGTAGTTTGTAAATGAAAGTTTGTTCTAATTATTAATTTAATTAACAAGTTCGGCGTTGTAGTTTTGGGCTGCGCCTTAGCCACAACGTCGTTAGGCTTATAAACAAAAATTGATGTCGAATACAATTTTAATGTCTAATGAAATTATTATTATTCAAAAACAGACATATATTTTTATTGAGTATAATTTTAATGGCAACAAATATCAATTACGCACAGCAATTTAATAGTTGTTTAAGTGTTGAAGGTTCTTTTGTAATAGCTGCAATTTGTAAGGATGGTATAATAATCGCTTCAGACTCGCGGGCTAATATTTTTGATAAAAGGAACCAACTTCAAGAACCAATTGCATATTTTGATTCAATTCAAAAAATATATCCAATTGGTATAAATGCAATTGCGGAGACTGGGCAAGGATTAATTTTAAATTTATTTTTTTCTGCCATCATAAAAAGTTACAAGGCAAATACTGTTTCATTAACAATTGAAAATTTACTTCCTTCCTTTATTAATTATTGCAAAAATAATTATCCTCCAGAATTATTTCGGGAAATGAGAAAACAAAAATTGTTTGCTACGGGCTACATTGGTACTATGCCGACCATATGCTATTATAACGAAGACCAACCAACCGGTTCTTTTGGCTGTATCCAAAAAAGTGGTTTTATAGAATCGGACTCAACTTTGTTATATGAATACCGTAATCAGTTGGATAAAATGTCATCAGATGAAGTAGCTGACTTAGCAATTAAAGCAATAAATGATTATGCAAAAAACAATGATAATTGGAAAACTATAGGTGGACAAATAAATGTATTACTTGTTACACCCCAAGGAACTAAATGGGTTAAAAATATGCCACCACCACAAAGATGGACATACATTCAAGACTTTATTGGAGATTTTATTAATGGTGATGTCAAAATAAATTTAATTGAACCCACTACAATAGAACAACTGAAAAATCTTTTTTTATCAGTTCCTAAGAAATAGGCATATGAAAATTCAAAAACAGATTAAGGGCATAGTATATAAAGCCACGTCTCCGAGCGGTAAAGTATATATTGGGATAACAATCACTACTCTAAAAGAAAGAATTAGACTTCATTTACGT
>JAMCWE010000134.1 GCA_023475265.1 Bacteroidota bacterium | reverse complement strand
CTCACTTTCAAAATTTTGATGCTGAAGTTGTTGGTGTCGGTTCAATTGTAGATCGAAGCAACGGCAAAGTTAAATTTGGTTATCCACAGATCAGTGCAATAAAAATGGATGTCGTTTCTTTTCTAAACGAAGATTGTGAACTGTGCAAAAAAAATATTCCGCTTGTAAAGCCAGGTTCTCGAAAAATAAAATAATTATTGGAAACTGGGGAACACTTAAATTAAATTACAATATTAAATTCATTGAATGAGTTTTTGTAAATATGGATCAACGAAAGTTATATAAAACTATAGAAAATTTAGCGTCTCAAAAATTTGAAAGTGAGAAAGAGATGCTGCTATCAGTGCTGAATCAAATTATCGAAATGGAAAACATTCATGTAACAGGCGGAAGAATCTGGCAATTTGATTCATCAGCAGGTAAATATTGTTTAGTATATCAAGCTGGAAAGCTTGAGAAAATAAAACAAAATTTTTGTGTTAACATAAAAGATTATCCTGTCTTCGATTTAATTGCAAAGGAAAGAACAATTTTAGGCAATGAAACAAATGAAGTACTTCGCAAAAAAGGAATTATGAATTATTCGGCGTCCGGAGTTGGATCAAGAATTAAATATAACGCCAAGCTTTATTACGAGTATCTTCTTGCGTTAAACAGTGAAAATATTGATGAAGATTTACGTTTGAGATTAAGCATTATTGCGACTGCACTTACTTCGCAAATTAAACAGATGCGGTATTCACAAAGAGCAACTTATCTAAAAGCTGATTTGAATAAAGCTCGCGAAATTCAAAAAGGTATTCTTCCCGAACATGAATATAAATTTCATAACTATATTTTATTCGGCGTTTCTGATCCCGCGGAAATAGTTGGCGGTGATTTATTTGATTATATTGATATTGGAAATGACGGAGATCGATTGGGTGTAGCCGTTGGCGATGCAGCCAGCAAAGGCATTAGTGCTGCTGCTGAAGCAATGTATATTTCCGGTGCTCTTCGAATGGCGTGCAGCTTCGAAATAAAAATTGCGCCATTGATGCAAAGAATGAATTCGCTAGTAAACAAAATATTCAAAGATGAAAAATTCGCTTCATTGTTTTATGGAGAACTCTCTACCGATAAAAGCGGATTATTTCTTTTTGCTAATGCTGGTCATAACCCGCCAATGTTTGTAAAAGCAGGTTCAAATAATATTTCAACGCTTCTTTCAACCGGACCTGTCTTAGGGCCCTCTCCGAATGCAAAGTTTACAATCGACAGTATAAATCTTTCCGAAGGTGATGTACTTTTGATTTACTCCGATGGAGTTACAGATGCGGCAAATACTAAATTTGAAAATTACGGCGAAACTCGTTTGGGTAAAGTGCTTCTTAAGAATAAACATCTTTCACCAAAAGAAATTACGTATAAAATTCTTGATGATGTTATTACTTTCTCGAAGAATGGTGAATATTCGGATGATAAAACTTTAGTCGTGATCAAAAGAGTAAAGTGATCTAGAATCTGAAAGGTATTTATAATTGAATTATTTTTAACGTAATATAATTTTTTAAAAAATAAGGGAGCTAAAATGATAAAATCAATAAATCCTGCTACAGACGAAGAAATTAAAATTTATAATGAAATGTCTGAGCCGGTAATAGAAAAAATAATTTTTGCTTCAAATCAAGAATTTTTATCATGGCAAAAAACAGACTTTAATACTCGTGCAGCTAAGATGAAAAAAGCCGCAGAAGTTTTAAGGTCTAAAAAAAATAAATGGGCTGAGATTATGACTTTGGAAATGGGAAAGCCGATAGCTCAATCTTTTTCTGAAGTTGAAAAATGTGCATGGGTTTGTGATTACTTTGCGGATCACGCTGAGAAATTTCTTTCAGATGATATTATTGAAACAGATGCTTCGAAAAGTTTTGTTACATATAAACCTCTCGGAGTTATTTTAGCAATTATGCCCTGGAACTTTCCATTTTGGCAGGTGTTTCGATTTGCAGCTCCAAACTTAATGGCTGGGAATGCTGGCGTGCTGAAACATTCTTCGAACGTCACCGGATGCGCATTAGCAATTGAAGAAATATTTTATGAAGCAGGATTTCCCGAAAATCTTTTTAGAACTTTAATCGTTTCATCTAAAAATGTAAAATCAATAATTGAAAATAAAAATGTAGCTGCCGTAACCTTAACCGGAAGTGTCCCGGCAGGAAAATCTGTCGCTTCAATGGCCGGTTCTGTTTTGAAGAAAACAGTATTAGAACTTGGCGGCAGCGATCCTTATTTAATTCTTGATGATGCCGATTTAGAAACTTCTTCTACAATTTGTGTAAATTCAAGATTGCTTAATGGCGGCCAAAGTTGTATTGCAGCAAAAAGATTTATTATCGTAGAATCAGTTTATGAAGAGTTCGAAAAACTATTCATTCAAAAAATGAAATCGAAAACAATGGGTAATCCTTTCGATAAAAAAAATGATTTAGGACCACAAGCAAGAATCGATTTAAGAAATGAACTTCATGAACAAGTTTTAAAAAGTATTAATAAAGGCGCTAAACTTTTGTTAGGGGGAGAAATTCCAAAAACAAAAGGAGCTTATTATCCGCCGACAATTTTAACAAATGTTATTGAAGGCATGCCGGCATATGACGAAGAATTATTCGGACCGGTTGCATCTTTAATTAAAGTGAGAAATGAAAAAGAAGGAATAAGAATTGCCAACGATACAAGTTTTGGGCTTGGAGCCGCAGTCTTCACTTCCGATTTAGAAAGAGGCGAGAGAATCGCAAAAGAAGAATTAAATGCCGGGTGTTGTTTTGTGAATGAATTAGTAAAATCTGATCCGCGTTTACCGTTCGGAGGAATTAAGGAATCAGGTTACGGCAGGGAATTGTCTTTATTGGGGATAAAAGAATTTGTGAATGCTAAAACAGTATATGTAAAATAATTTTTTCCAAATCATTTAAAAAGATTTAAGCCTTCTTCAAAGTAAAAGTGAATTTGCTTCCCTTTTTAATTTCACTTTCGATCCAAATTATTCCTTGATTTTTTTCCACTAATTCTTTGCAGATAATTAATCCCAATCCTGTTCCTTTTTCTTGCGCCGTTCCTAATGTTGAATGATGTTTATCAATTCTAAAAATATTATTTAAAACATCATTAGACATTCCAACACCCGTATCGGAAACAGAAATTTCGATGTGACTATTTTTTTCTTCTGATGAAATTGTAACCTTGCCGTCCGGATTTGTAAACTTAATTGCATTGGAAATTAGATTTTGAATAACGGATTGAAGCATATTCAAATCGGCGAATACAAAAAAATCATTCTGAACCAGGTTAACTAACTCAATATTTTTTGCCAGGGCATTTTGATTTAAAAGACTAATATTTGATTCAACACTTTCTGCAAGATTTATTTTCTCCGGTAAAAATTCCATTCGACCAGTTTGAATTCTAGACCAATCGAGTAAGTTTTCAACTAATTTATATTGATTTTTTATTGTGTTGTTTAATTCTCTTATAAATCTATCTCTTTCTTCTTTAGTTATTGAATCATATTCCTCGATAAGAATTTCAGAAAGTCCAATAAGAGGCTGGAATGGACTTTTTAAATCATGAGCAATAATTGAAAATAATTTATCTTTACTTGTATTTAGTTCCTTCAGCATTTTTTCTGAATCTGCAAGTTGAGCATTTAAGTGTGCAAGTTCTCTTGCTCTTTCTTCTAATAGATCTTTATTAGCTTTTAATTGTTTTGTATAATTTATTAATTCTTCAGAAGTTCGTTTTCGATCAATTGCTAGCGCAATTTGTTCTGAGACGAAAACTAATATTTGTTTCTCTGTTTCACCATAAGCTTTTTCATTATGGTAATCTTGAACTACCATTACGCCGATAATTTTTCCTTCGTGTTTAAGTACAACACCGAGCCAAACAGCTGTTGGTTCTCCAACTAAGTCTACTTCGCCTAGTTCACGCAGCTTAATGTCCACATCGCCTGTAATTATAATATCTACACCGGATCTTAGTACGTATTCTGTTAAGCCTCTGCCGGGTTTTTTGGGTTCAGGCTGAACATCAAATTCATCAACAAAATATGGAAATGTAAGCAGATCATCTTTCTCATCATATAAAGCAATATAAAAATTATCAGCAGGCATTAATGTTTTTATTACTGCATGAATTTGTGAATATAATGTCTGTGTATCTTCGGTTGTGTTAACTGCTTCGGAAATTGAATACAAAGCTTTTTGAATTTTTTCGAAATTCTTTCGTTCAGTTATATCATGCACTGTCCCTTGAATTAAATTCTTACCAGACAGCGGAAAACTTTTTAAAGAAATTTCAGCGTCAATAAGAACATTATCCTTCCGTTTATGCTGCCAATAAAAATATTGAGGGATTCCGTTTAGAGCATTGTTAATTTTTTCTAAAGCAGACTCTTTTGAACTTCGGCCATCAGGCTGAAATTCCGGAGAAAATTCCCAAGGCGAATGTCCTATAATTTCTTCTTTTGCGCAATTAAAAAGAATGCAAAGCTGCTCATTACATTCTTCAAAAATATCTGACATTATACAAATTCCCTCTGTAGAGGTTTCAAATAATGAACGAAATCTTTTCTCACTTTCAACTAACGCTTCTTCTGATTTATTCTTTTCCGTAATATCATGGAAGCTCCAAACTCTGCCTACAATTTGATTGTTCAATTTTTGCGGAACGGAATATCTTTCAAATACTCTTTGATCTTTAAATTCAATTATATCATAGCTCTCAGATTCTGGGTGCTCGTAAAGCCAATTTATTTGAGAAAAAAATGCTTCCGAATTCTTCAATTGTTCTTTTACATACATTAATAATATATGATCATCCATTGTACTTAATATATCTTGAGGAAGGTTCCACATATTAGCAAACTTCTGGTTTATGCCTGTAACCTTGCCGTTTATATCGACAACCAAGATTCCATCGGCAGTTGATTCAAGAGTTGCATTTAGAAGGGAGAGAGTTTGATTAATTTTTTCCTCAGTACGTTTTCGTTCAGAAATATCCTGTATAATACCAATTAAAGCAACTGGCCTTGCCGATTCATCTAATATTGTTGATGAGCTCAAAAATACAGGAAATTCTTTTCCATCTTTTCTCCGGTTTATAAGTTCTCCCTGCCAGCCGTTGCGTAAAGTTTCGAAATGTATTTTTTCATAGCTAACATTTGAATTATTGTTAGTGCGGATAATTTCAATTTTTTTGCCGATCAATTCATCTTCTTTATAATTAAAAGTTTTTAAAAATGCCGAATTTACAAAAAGTATTTCTCCCTGCAGATTTGTAATGCTTACACATTCACCAATATTTTTTAAAGCTTGAGCCAAAATAACAATCTGTTTTTCGGCTTCTTTTCTTTTGCTAATGTCGCGGAAAATACTCAACAAATAAGGCTCATGATCCTCAAGTTCAAAGAATGAATTTGAAACTCCAAACCAGATTTTTTTTGAATTCCAAAGATTAGATTCAGCTTCAAAATATGAATTTACAGTTTTGTTTTTAAATCGTTCACGATATTCTTCAATAGTAACTGTACTTTTTTCTTTTGGATAAATTATTGATAAAGGTTTGCCTTCTAAATCAGATTTGCGTTTATCAACCAATCTGCAGAATGCATTATTAACCATCAAAATAATTCCATCTCCATTTGTAAGCCGCATTCCGTCAGCAGAATTTTCCCAAACAAGCCGTAATAACTGCTGTGATTCTTTTTTAGTCTCTTGTGCAACTTTCATTTTGGTAATATCTCTTGCAAAAAGAATCACGTATTTATTATTTAACTTACTGAGCGTGCCTAAGAACCAATAAGTCCTTTTTTTAATTAATAATGAATATTCAAATTCTACCGGTTTCTTTGAACGAAAAGCAGTTTTAATTTTTTCTAAAAAGTAATCAGCTTGCTGTTTTGAAAATACATCATGTAAAGTTTTACCGGTAAGTTCTTCCGCAGGTTTGGATAAATTTTTTTTAGATGATGTTTCAAAAATTTTAAGATAGCGTCCGTGTTTGTCAAATATTATAATTACATCTTGTAAGGAATTAACAATTTTAAGTAAGTGGGATTCTATATCATTTATGTTCAGCCTAATATTTTGGGGTATGCCTTTAACTTCAGTTTTAGGCTTTTTTTCTCGAATCTGTTTAGTTATTACTTTAGTCTTAGGTAGTTTTGACTTACGTCGATTATTCATAAAACTTACCTTTTTATCTTTAGCAATTAATTATCGAAAGTTTTATAATTTTTATAAATATGAAACTGAATTTATCTAATTAATCATTTAACAAATGGAATGTTCCAAATATCATTCCAATGTAAAAATTACTTAATCTAACAACTTAATATACTTTTAAAATTAGTAATTATAATTATTAAATTTAATAAAATTACAATTCATAAACGGTCATATTTTGGGCATCTCTAAAAACCAAAATACAAAGCAAACGCCAAAAAGTTAATAAAATATTGTTTACAAAGTTCGAGAAGATTCTTAATTTTTGCGTAAAAAAAGTAAGCAAAATATGAAAAATATAAACCCGCTTGGTCTATTTGATGATCATTTTTTAATGGAAAAGCTAACCAAACTTGGCGATCCTCTTCAAAGGCTAAATGATTATATAGACTGGAAAA
>JAMCWE010000066.1 GCA_023475265.1 Bacteroidota bacterium | reverse complement strand
AATCTTCGTTTAGAAAAGAAACGACATCCATTTTTATTGCACTGATCTGTGGATAACCAAATTTAACTTTGCCGTTGCTTCGATCTACAATTGAACCGACACCAACAACTTCAGCATCAAAATTTTTAACTATTTCTATAACTTCAAAAACAGATCCGCCTGTCGTTATTACATCTTCACAAACCAAAACTTTTTCTCCTTTTTCCAAAGAGAATCCTCTGCGCAATGTAAGTGTCTTATCCTCTCGTTCAGCAAAAATTGATTTTTTATTTAGCTGACGCGCAACTTCTTGCCCAACTATAATCCCGCCAATTGCCGGTGAAATTACGGTATCAATTTTAAAATTCTTAAAATGATCAACAATGTTACCGCAAATTTTTTCAGTGTATTCTGGGTATTGAAGAACTTTTGCGCATTGAAAATAAACATTGCTATGCCTTCCGGACGTCAAAAGAAAATGTCCTTCAAGTAAAGCGCCTGTATTCTTAAAAATTTCTAGAATTTCATTTTCACTCAAGCTCATTTAGAAATTCCTCCATTTCTGACGTTGCCTTTCTATCGCCCGCTGTCTTAGCTTTTTCAATACCTAAGGAATAAAGCGATTTTGCTTCGTTAATTTTATTTAATTTTTCTTTTAATTGTGCAAACTGCATGTAACCAGGAATGTAATCTGGGTCAGTCTCTAATAATATATTGAAATATTCTTCAGCTTTTACAAAATCTTTTATAGACAAATATTCCAAAGCGATTCCATAAATTACGAAAGAATCTTTAGGTCCTTTCTCATAAAGATTTAGAAGCGCTTCAAGTCTATTTTTCATTTAGAAATCTCATCAATCTTTTTAGCGAGATTGAAATCGTTTTGAGTTACACCACCGGCACTATGAGTTGAAATTGTAATTTTCACTTTGTTCCATGAATGTAAAAGTATATCCGGGTGATGATCCATTTTTTCAGCCTCATCTCCTATTTTATTTACAAAAGAAATAGCGCTTGAGAAATCTTTTAATTGGAATTCCTTCCCGATATTGTTATCGGTAAAGCTCCAACCAACGATCTCTTTTAATTTATCATTTATCTCTTTAGTTGATAAGACTTTCATATAAACCTCCGCGATATCTTATATAAAAATCACTTCCAAAATTAAACATAAAAAAAGCGTATTAAAAGTAATACGCTTTTTTATCTCACTAAAAAGTTGTAAAGAGCACAATAATTTTTTTCTATTACACTTCGCTTGAATCAGTTTTTTCTTTTTCTTCGTGAGTGTTATCGATTCTTGAATCATCTTCCAGAAAGATTAATTCTTCAGCGTTCTCAAAATGTTTTGCAATTATCTTTGCACCATCTTTGAAAGTGCCGCGAAGAATTTCTTCAGCTAGCGGATCCTCAACATACTTTTGAATTGCACGTCTTAAAGGACGAGCTCCAAATTTCGGGTCAAATCCTTTATCTGCAAGAAAGTTTTTTGCAGATAAATCTAGAGTGAGAACCATCTTATTTTCGTGAATGTTCTTGTATATTTCTTTCAACTCGATGTCGATAATCTTTAAGATATCATCTTTCTCTAGATTTCTAAATACAATTGTTTCATCAACACGATTTAAGAATTCAGGATTGAAGAGTTTTTTCATAGCATCTTCAACTGTGTTTTTCAAAGTTGAATATTTATCTTCAGCAGATTCGCTGCCAAATCCAAATGATCCAATATTTTTAATATCTCGTGCGCCAACATTGGTTGTCATTATTATAATAGTGTTTTTGAAATCTACTTTTCTTCCCAAACTATCAGTTAAAACTCCATCATCCAAAACTTGGAGAAGAATGCTGAAAATATCCGGATGAGCTTTTTCAATTTCATCAAACAATACAACTGAATATGGTCTTCTTCTTACTTTTTCTGTAAGCTGACCGCCTTCTTCATAACCAACATATCCGGGAGGTGCGCCAACAAGTCTTGACAAAGAAAATTTTTCCATGTACTCGCTCATATCAATTCTGATTAAAGCATTATCAGAATCAAATAAATATTTTGCAAGCACTTTACAAAGCTCGGTTTTACCAACACCGGTTGGGCCTAAGAAAATAAAGCTTCCAATAGGTCTGTTTGGATTTTTTAATCCGGCGCGTGTTCGTCTAATAGCTTTGGTTAATTTAGAAACAGCTTCATCTTGTCCTACAATAAAATCTTTTAAAGATGAATCCATATGTAAAAGTTTTTCAGATTCGGTTTGAGCAACACGATTAACAGGAATACCGGTCATCATTGCAACAACAGTAGCGATGTCTTCTTCGCTAACATCATGAACGATGTCTTTAGTTTTTGCTTCCCATTCTCGCTTTGCTATTTCCAAATCAGATTGAAGATTTCTTTCTTTGTCTCTCAAGCGAGCAGCTTCTTCGTAATCTTGTCTTTTAACGACTGTCGCTTTTTCCTGTCTTACTTTTTCAATTTCTTCTTCAAGATCGAGAACCTCTTGAGGAACTTCGAAATTACCCATATGAACTCTTGAGCCTGCTTCATCAATAACGTCTATTGCTTTATCAGGTAAATGGCGATCAGTTATATAACGATTGCTAAGCTTTACGGCGGAATCAATAGCATCTTTAGTATATCTTACATGATGATGTTCTTCATACTTGAATTTAATGTTATTGAGAATTTGAATTGTCTCATCATAACTTGGTGGTTCAACCATAACTTTTTGAAAACGTCTATCCAATGCACCATCGGTTTCAATATATTTTCTATACTCATCGAGCGTAGTTGCGCCAATACATTGAATATCACCTCTAGCAAGAGCAGGCTTAAACATATTAGAAGCATCAAGAGAACCGGAAGCACCGCCGGCGCCAACAATTGTATGAAGCTCATCAATGAACAGAATTACATCTTTAGCTTTTTCAAGCTCATTCATCAATGCTTTCATTCTTTCTTCAAATTGACCACGGTATTTTGTGCCGGCAACTAAACCAGCCAGATCTAAAGTAACAACTCTTTTGTCCTGCAAAATTCTCGGCACTTTTTTCTGAACAATTTTTAACGCCAATCCTTCAGCAATTGCAGTTTTGCCAACTCCTGGTTCGCCAATTAAAACAGGGTTGTTCTTTTTTCTTCGGCTAAGAACTTGAGCAACTCTCTCAATTTCTTTTTCACGTCCGACAACAGGATCCAGTTTATCTTCAATTGCAAGTTTTGTAAGATCGCGGCCAAAATTATCTAGCACAGGAGTTTTTGTTCTTTCAATTTTTTTATCCGGCGGCGGAACAGTTGCGCCTGAATCTTTTGGGTTCTTACTGCTAAGCATTGCATTAAGCTCAGCTCGAGCAGCATCATACGTTACATTAAATTGGTGAAGTATTTGCGTAGCTATATTATCTTCATCGCGAAGAAGTGAAAGCAGCAGATGTTCGGTTCCAATTACATCAGCTTTATAAATTTTAGATTCAATTTGAGTTATCTTTAAAACTTTTTCAGCCTGTTTTGTTAATGGAATATTACCAATGGTTAAAGTTCCACCGGAAGTTCTAACAGTGTCTTCAATTGCCTTTTTAAGTTTCATCAAATCGCAGTCTAAGTTTCGCAAAATTCTTACGGCAACACCTTGACCTTCACGTATAATTCCCAATAACAGATGTTCCGTTCCAATATAATCATGCCCAAGCCTTAAAGCTTCCTCCCTGCTTAATCTAATTACATCTTGAAGTCTATCTGAAAAATTTCCATCCATAATATTTTCCTTATTTCCTTTTAAATTCTACATTGCCACAAAGCAATATAAAAGCTAATTACAATATAAAAATACTAATCTCATCAATCAACACAAGTTAATTTCGCTTAAAAATTTGCAAAATGGATTTACATACAACACAAAAATGGGTTCTATTCATATTTTCTCAAATAAATGTGACGTCTATTAATTTTCCTTCTTTAATATTGCATTTAAGAATCCACCGATCTATGAAAAGCTAACTTTTCTATCATTTTAAATTTTTCATTTATATCTTTGAAAGAAAAAGAATTTAGAAATTTAATGTACGAGAAGAAATATACTTTAAAGAGATTTAAAGAAACTGCAATTGCTAAATCAGTTATTGATGAATCAAAATTTGTAATCAATTATAATCATGAACTTAATCCCGCACAATTTGAAGCAGCATCAGCAGTTGATGGCGCATATTTAATAATTGCAGGCGCCGGTACCGGAAAGACACGAACATTGGTTTACCGAGTTGCACGTCTTGTAGAACTTGGTCACGATCCAAAATCAATTTTACTTTTAACATTCACAAGAAAAGCCGCAAATGAAATGATGAATCGCGCAGCTATTCTTTTAGATAACCGCTGTTCCAAAGTAAACGGCGGCACCTTTCATTCGTTTGCAAATTTAACTTTAAGAAAATATGCAAAAGCTGCCGGGCTAAATTCTTCTTTCACTATTCTTGATAAAAGCGATAGTGAAGACGTAGTCAATCTAATTCGGTCGCAAGCCGGATTTATTCCAAAAGAAAAAAGATTTCCCAATAAACAAACGCTTGATAAAGTTTTTAGCTTTAGTGTTAATACAGGCAAAAAGGTTGAAGCAATAATAGAAGAAGATTATCCGCATTTTATAGAATTGCTGGATAAAATTCTTGATATCCAAAAGATTTACATCAACTACAAACAAAAAAATAATTTGCTCGATTATGACGATCTGCTAGTTTATCTGAAAAATTTTTTATTGGATTTTGGTGCAGGTGCAAAATCTCTTTTGTCATCAATTAAATTTGTTTTGGTTGATGAATATCAGGATACAAATAAATTACAAGCTGATATTGTAAAAGGCTTAACTCAACTAAACAATAACATAATGGTTGTTGGGGACGATTCGCAGTCCATTTATTCTTTTCGCGGAGCTAATTTCAAAAACATAATTGAATTTCCAACTCTATTTAAAAATGTAAAGACTATTAAGCTTGAGGAAAATTACCGCAGCGTACAGCCAATTTTAAATTTTACAAATTATATAATTGATCATGCAATTGAAAAATATGAAAAGAATCTTTATACAAGAAAAGCAGGCGGAGAGCTCCCATTAATAATTGCAGCAACTACAGAAAATTTACAGTCAAAATTTATCGTTGAAAAAATTCTCGACTTAAGAGAAGAAGGCGTTCCATTGAGAGATATTGCAGTTCTTTTCAGGTCATCTTTTTTTTCATTTGACCTGGAAATCGAACTAGCGAAAGCAAATATTCCATTTCAGAAATTCGGCGGAATGAAATTTATTGAAACCGCACATGTTAAAGATGTGCTTGCCTTTTTACGAATCGCTGCAAACCCGAAAGATGTTGTAAGCTGGTATAGAGTGCTTTTGCTTCATGAAGGAGTTGGACCTAAAACAGCACAAAAAATTCTTGATGAACTAGCCGCTGCTAAATTAACGATAAAAGCAAATCCTGATTCAATTACTTCATTTAAGTACAACGAGAAAATTGCAAATCTTTTTCAGCTTTTATATAAACTTCATACCGAAAAATCTTTGCCGTCTGAAAAAGCTCAGTTAGTAATGGATTATTATTATCCGCTGTTTAAAGCCAAATACGATGATTTCAATAAGCGTAAAAAAGATTTGGATATATTTCTGAATATCACAGAAAATTATAAATCGCTTGATTCATTACTTGCTGATATGGCGATTGAACCGATTATAGACAGCGTAATCGACATTGGCGCTGAAGATAAAGAGAATGAATTTGTTACGCTTTCAACAATTCATTCTGCAAAAGGGTTGGAATGGCATTCGGTTTTTATTATTCATTTGGTAGAAGGATTTTTCCCTTCAAGCCGATCTGCAGACAAAACTGAAACGCTTGAAGAAGAACGCCGGTTAATGTATGTTGCGGCTACAAGAGCAAAACAAAATCTTTTTATGACTTATCCAATGAATATGTTTGACCGGGAAGCCGGAATGACTTTATCTAAACCTTCAAGATTTATTACAGAAACAAATTCCGATTTAGCCGATGGCAGGCTGTTGGAAGAAGAATATTAAAAATTAATTTGATGATTATATTTTTCATTGTAACGATATTACTCATAATTTTTTTTGTAATAAATTTAATTTTAGTTTTTTCAACGCGGATCAAAATATCAAACCATTCTGATACTAAAAAAGAAAATAAGATTTCAATTGTCGTGGCTGCTAAAAATGAAACAAAAAATATTTCCGGATTAATCAATTCCTTAAAATGTCTAGACTATTCTCCGGGAAATTTTGAAGTTATAATTGTTGACGATGAATCGGCTGATAACACTTTTGAAACTGCAACTTTGGCTGCTTGTGGTTTAAGTAATTTTCGGATATACAAAAGCAAAGACAAAATTTTCCCTGCAAAAAAAGGAGCGCTTGATCTCGGAATCAATTTAGCTTCTAATCAATTTATATTAATTACCGATGCAGATTGTCTACCTTCTAAAAAATGGTTAAAATCTTATTCGGAAAAATTTGATGAGGGATATGATTTTATTTTCGGTGCAGCACCGTTCATTCAGACTAATTCATTGGTAAATAAAATTTCATGCTTTGAAAACTTGCGAAGTTCATTACTTTTTTTTTCTGCGGCTAATTTAAACATTCCTTATTCTGCAGCAGCAAGGAATTTCGGTTTCAGAAAATCTTCATTTCAAAAGATCAAAGGATATTCGAACACAACTGAAACTCTAAGCGGTGACGATGATTTGTTAATAAGAGAAGCCGTTAAAAATAAATTGAAGATTGGAACGATCTATGGCGGACAGACTTATGTTTCTTCTTTTACAAAAAATACTTTTAAAGAGTATTTGAAACAAAAATCGCGTCATACAAAAACATCTTTATATTATCTTCCAATGCACAAATTACTTTTAGGTTTTTGGCATATTATGAATTTATGTTTTGTCTTTTCGCCGCTGTTGGTTTTTTATAATTCATTTTTTTTCATTCCTTTTATTTTCAAAATCTTTGTTGATGTTTTAATTGTGTTAATTAATCAGAAGAATTTCAATTACAGATTTAGAGTGATAGAAATAATTTATCTCCAGGTTTTTTATGAGATATTTTTAATTGTAAATTTCATAAACGCTAATATTCAAAAAGATACATGGTAATGAGTCGGTATATTCAACAAATTTTTCCTATTTGAAGATCTTTTATGAATATTATTCAAGTAATAATAACGGTTCTATTTTAATTTTTTCTTTTGAATTCAAATTCTAAAAATTTATTTTTGAATTCAAAGTTAGGGAAAGTCGATAATGGATTATAAATATCTCGCAGAAAAAGCTATTGAAGCAAAAGCAATTTCTCACCCGCCATATTCTAATTTTCATGTTGGAGCCGCACTTTTAACTGAGGATGAAAAAATTTATTTAGGCGGTAATATCGAAACTCCATCTTACAGCTTGACTATTTGTGCTGAAAGAACTGCTGTATTCAAAGCATATTCAGAAGGCGAAAGAAAATTTAAAGCAGTCGCAATTGCAAGTGATTCGCCGGATTATTGTCCGCCATGCGGTTCGTGCAGACAAGTCATGCTCGATCTTTGCGGTGATATTGATGTTGTAATGGTTAACCACAAAGATGAATTAAAAATTTTGAAATTATCTCAGCTGCTTCCGTTTGCTTTCGGTGATAAAGATTTAAAATAACATTAAACATAAAGGTATTTATTAAAAGATGATTGAAAGAGCGCCACATTCAATGCCAAAAGAAACCGGCTGGATTGAAGTAATAGCCGGTTGTATGTTCAGCGGAAAAACCGAAGAGCTAATACGCCGGTTAAGAAGAGCAAAAATTGCAAAACAAAAAGTGCAAATTTTCAAACCGAGAATTGATACAAGATATTCTATTTCGGATATTGTCTCTCACAGCGAACAATCTCTGCCGTCAATTTTAATTGATGATATAAATGAGGTTTGGAATTATTCAAAAGAAGCTGAAGTTATTGGAATAGACGAAGCACAATTTTTTTCCAATAGTATTGTAGATGTTTGTAACAAATTAGCAGATCAAGGTAAACGAGTAATTGTTGCCGGGCTTGATCAAGATTATAGAGGAATTCCTTTTGAACCAATGCCGCAGCTTTTAGCCATTTCAGAATACATAACAAAGACCTTAGCGATTTGTGTGGTGTGCGGAAATCCCGCCGATAAAACACAAAGGAAAACAACAACTTCCGAAAGAGTTGTGGTTGGCGCTGCCGATATTTACGAAGCGCGCTGCCGCAAATGTCATTATATTCCACAAGAAAGTTAGAGAAAAATTATGGATCTAATTTCAATTTTAAGGGGAATTCTTGGGCTCATTTTAGTAATTGGTATTGCATTTCTTTTTTCAAATAACAAAAGAAAAATTGATTGGCGAATGGTGGGAATTGGATTAATAATTCAATTTGTTATTGCAATTTTTATTATTCAAGGAGAAGCGCTGCGCTCATTTTTCTTTCCGCTTGGCTGGGTAAAAGATGCCGTTAATTGGCTGGGAAATGCGGTTGTTGCAGTTCTAGGTTTTACAATTGAAGGAAGCCAATTTGTTTTTGGTAAACTAGCAATTAGTACAAGTACAGACAGCCTAGGTTTCTTTTTTGCTTTTCAAGTTTTGCCGACTATAATTTTTGTCTCTACGCTTTCTGCATTACTTTATTATTTCGGAATTTTACAGTTGGTTGTAAAAGGAATGGCTTATGTTATGGCAAAACTTTTAAAAACCAGCGGTGCCGAATCACTTTCAAATACCGCAAATATTTTTCTTGGTCAAACTGAAGCGCCGTTATTAATCCGGCCTTACATTGAAAAAATGACTAAGTCCGAATTATTAACAATTATGATTGGAGGAATGGCAACAATTTCGGCAGCGCTGATTGCAAGTTATAGTCAGCTGCTTGGGCAAGCTTATGCCGAAGCAACTAAAATTCAACTTCAAGCGGCACAATTAAAATTTGCTGTTGAATTATTAGCAGCAAGTACAATGGCAGCACCGGCTTCTCTTGTTATTGCTAAAATTCTTTTCCCGGAAACTGAAGAACCGGTAACAAAAGGAACCGTTAAAATAAAAGTTGAAAAAACATCATCAAACGTTATTGAAGCAGCGGCCACCGGCGCTTCCGACGGCCTTTGGCTTGCTTTAAATGTTGCAGGAATGTTAATTGCTTTTATTGCATTGATTGCAATGTTTAATTATATACTTTTGGGATTAGGAAATTTGTTTAATCTTAACGGAATGCTTCAAACAAATTTTGGCCAGCCTTTATCAATGCAATTAATTTTTGGAATTCTATTGAAATATTTAGCTATTGGAATTGGCGTTCCGGTTAAAGACGCTTTTCAATTCGGAAGTTTGATAGGAACTAAAACAGTTTTAAATGAGTTCGTGGCTTACGTTGATTTATCAAATATTATCAAATCCGGTCAGATAAGCGAAAAAGGAATTACGATGGCAACTTATGCTTTATGCGGATTTGCAAACTTTTCATCTATCGCAATACAAATTGGAGGAATAAGTCCAATGGCGCCTAATCGTAAAAAAGATATTGCAGCTTTTGGATTGAAAGCAGTTTTAGGCGGCGCACTTGCAACTTTAATGACAGCCACTTTAGCCGGAATTTTAGTGTCATAAAATAATTATTAATGATAAATCTTCATTTCAAATATCATAAACTAATTGATCAGTTAAAGATTGAAATTCCATTTCAACCTGACCTTGCAATTATTTTAGGAAGCGGTTTAGGAGATTTTGTAAATAAAATCAATGTATTAAAATCAATTCCGACTTCAACTTTAAAAAATTATCCTCCGTCAACAATTCAAGGGCATGAAGGGAAAATTCATTTCGCCGAATATTCAAATAAAAAATTATTAATATTTCAGGGCAGAATACATTTTTATGAAGGTTATAATATTTCTGAATGCATTCTTCCCTCTTATATTGCTTATAAATTAAATTGCAAAAAAATAATTCTGACAAATGCGGCAGGCGGAATTAATCCTTTATTAAAACCTGGCGACTTAATGCTAATCGAATCAGTTAACGGAATTTCAATTAAAAAAGAATTAACAGATCTAATAGGCATTTCTTCAATCGAAGGAAAAAACAACATTCTAAATTTTCCTTCAGAATCTTTAAATGATGTAATCAAACAAGCCGCGTTGAATGAGAAAATAAATCTTAAAGAAGGCGTTTATTGGTACACAAAAGGCCCCAGTTATGAAACTCCCGCCGAAATTAAAATGATCAAAAAATTTGGCGGCGATGCAGTGGGAATGTCAACTGTTCATGAAGCAATTTTTGCAGCATATCTTGGCTTAGAAACCTCATCAATTTCTTGCATTACAAATTTTGCAGCAGGTATTTCCGGAAACAAATTAAACCACGAAGAAGTAACTGAAACTGCAAATAAAGTGAAGGATAAATTTGAAAGATTAATTAAAAAAATTATATCCTTTATTTGAATTTCCCTTCTTTTTATCGACAATAATTGATTTTGACAGTATTAAAAAGAAATGTTTAATATTCTTGTAACGTTAATTTAATTGACTTTATAACCCTTATCAGGTAATTTTGATTTTTAATTTTTAAAAATTCACTATTAGAAATAATCAGATATGAAAGAACTCAGATTCAGATTAATTTTGATCCTCGGTGCCGTTGTATTATCAGTTTACCTTTTATACCCAACCTATGTTAACTATCAAAACAACAAGATGATTGATAAGACATTGGGTCAAAAAAGAGAAATCATTAAAGCTGGTAACCCGCATATTACAAATGATGCACTTGATGATAGATTAAAGATGGTGGAAGATAGTATAAAAGCTGTCGATCCTTCAATAAACAAAGATAAACAAAAGAGCTTAAAACTTGGCTTGGATCTTCAAGGCGGTATGCGTGTTGTTCTTGAAGTAAATACCGGAAAGCTTCTTGAAAAATTGGCAAAATCTCCGGATGATGTTATTAAACAGATTTTAGCGGAGTCCGAAAAAACAGCAGCAGTGTCCAATGCTTCAGTTGTTGATCTGGTAGCTGAAAAATTGAAAGCTAAAGGCATTCGATTAAGCAGATATTACGGAAATATAAGAGAAGACGACAGCCAAATCATTAGTGATTTAAAAAAGAACACGGAAGATGCCGTTAGCCGTGCAATGGAAATCATTCGGAATAGAGTTGATCAATACGGGGTATCGGAACCGTCTATTCAACGTGAAGGGACACGAAGAATAATTGTTGAATTACCTGGCGTTGCTAGAGAGGAAGAAGCAAAACAATTACTACAAGGAACTGCTTTACTCGAATTCAAAATGGTAAAGGATCCTGAGTTTACAATATCTGTTATGAAAAAGATTGATGATGTTTTAGCCGGAAATGTTTCTCCGGATTCAACACTATCTGATACAACAACTGCTAACAGTAAAACACAAAGTAATAAAGAAACAGCATCGAAAACAGATACTTCCAATAAGCAAATGACTGCTGAAGAATTTACAAAAAAACATCCTTTCTTTTCTGTTGCAATTTTAGATCAAAGATCTAAAACTGCAGATGCTTACGTAAAAGCCGATGAAAGAGATAAATTAAAATTGTGGCTCTCTCGACCGGATGTACAAAAAGTAATTCCGGATAATTGTCAATTTGTATTTTCAGCAAAACCTTTCGGTATCCAAAACGGACAACCATTTTATGTTTTATACTGTGTTGATAAAAACCCGGAACTTACCGGAGGAGTAATAACAAATGCCGTTGCAACAATCAGCCCGGAAACTTCAGCGCCAATTGTTAATATGGAAATGAATTCTGAAGGCGCTTCTGATTGGGCTAGAATAACAGGCGCGAATATTCATAAAAGAATTGCTATTGTACTTGACGGTGTTGTCTATTCAGCTCCGGTTGTAAATCAAAAAATTACAGGCGGCCGTTCACAAATTGAAGGTATGGCTGATTTAAAAGAAGCACAATTATTAGCAATTGTACTTAAGGCAGGGGCTCTTCCTGCTCCTGTTGATATAATAGAAGAAAGAACAGTTGGACCATCACTCGGTCAAGATTCTATAAACGATGGAGTTAATTCTACTGTAATCGGATTTCTTGTCGTTAGTTTCTTCATGATAATTTATTATCAAAGAGCTGGAACAATTGCTGCCGCATCTCTTGTTTTTACAATCCTATTTATTTTAGGAGCGCTAGCGGGATTTAATGCAACACTTACTTTACCCGGTATCGCTGGTATAATTTTAACAATTGGTATGGCGGTAGATGCAAACGTTTTGATTTATGAAAGAATAAGAGAGGAACTTGAAACGGGAAAAACAATTAAAGCCTCCGTTGATAGCGGTTTCTCGAAAGCTTATTCTGCTATCATCGACTCGAATATTACAACCTTCATTACTGCCGTTATTCTCTATCAATTTGGAACGGGGCCAGTCCAGGGTTTTGCATTAACTTTGATGATTGGATTGGTTGCCAGCTTATTCAGTGCGCTGATTATAGCTCGCGTAGTATTCGATTATATGGTTCAAAAAGGATTAAAAATTTCACTAGGATAAATAAATTTTAACCTTTGTCGTGAATGTCAAAGGCTAATCAGAAGGAATTATTAAATGAGAATTTTCGAACATATTCAAATAGATTGGTTAGGAAAAAGAAAAATATTCTATGCAGTATCTTTAAGTTTATTCCTTATCGGATGGATTACAGTTTTCGTACGCGGTTTACATTTCGGTATTGATTTTAAGGGTGGAACAGAAATCGTTCTTGAGTTTCAAAAACCAGTTAATGTTAGTTCGTTAAGAGATTATCTTGGCAATATTGGCTTGGGCAATGTTGAATTGAAAACTTTTGGCAGCGAGACCGGTGTTCTTGTTAGAACAGAAATGCAGCAGCTTCCTAAATCTCTTTTCCCTAATGTTATTAACAGCATAAATACTTCCATCAATAAGATATTGCCTGGACTACAGACTAAAGTAGTTGATACAACAGGAACTTCTGTTACTTATCAATTTGCAAATGCCGACACAACAAACCTTTTAGTTTCAGGCTTATTTACTCAAGGTTTTCAGACTGGCAAGGTATCAGAAGAACCAACAAATGCTCAAATGATTGTAAGAGTAGGTATAGCTGACTGGCTAAAAGAAAATCTCAGTACCAAATTGAGTGACAATCCATTTAAAGTTGTCAAGGAAGATCATGTCGGTCCTAAAGTAGGTAATGAATTAAAGAGAAATGCGATACTTGCTATTTTTCTTTCTCTAGTGGGAATCTTAATCTACTTAGGTTTTAGATTTAAATTTATATTCGCGCTCGGTGCTGTAGTAGCGCTTTTCCACGATGTTCTTATTACAATCGGATTATATGCGGCACTTTACGGCGTTATCCCGGGATTGAATCTTGAGATTGATTTGACTGTTGTCGCCGCTTTCTTAACTCTAATCGGTTATTCTGTTAACGATACGGTAATTGTGTTCGATAGAGTAAGAGAGAATTTAAAAATTCACAAGACAATGGATTTAGAAGAACTAATTAATCAAAGCGTTAACAGAACCATGAGCAGGACAATTCTTACTGCGGGCACGGTTTTATTGGCTGTGATTGTATTGTTAATTTTTGGCGGCGAAGTATTAAGAGCATTTTCTTTCACTTTATTCTTCGGAACAATAACCGGTACTTACTCTTCAATATTTATTGCAAGTGCATTGGTTCTTGAATACGCAAACAGAATGAAGAAGAAAGTCCAATTCTAAAATTTCATTCAAATGCATTTTTTGAAAGCCGGTTTTATACCGGCTTTCTTTTTTTAAACTCCTTCTCCCCTATCCTATCAATTTTATATTGAACATAAAAATTGAAATTTATATTTTAACTGTATATAATTTATTAACTGTCAGGAGTTTACATGGGTAAAGGTGATAGAAAATCTAAGAGAGGAAAAATTTGGAGGGGATCGCACGGAAAATCTAGACCTAAAAGTATAAAGAAGAAAAAGACGGAAGGTAAATCAAAAGAAAAATCAGAGTAAAAATTATTATTCTCTTTAAAACAATTCTAACTAACTTTTAACGCTATATGTTGATAAATATATTTATTAGATCTTCGTCTAATGTTTTCAATATAGTAAGATGATTTAATACAAAGATATTTATTGATTCTTTGGTTTAGTGCTAGTTACATACTTAATTATTTCTGCCTTTTCTAATGTTATCAATCCGCCGCTATTTGCGCGTTCAAAAATATCGTGCAATATCGAGAGGAAAGAATCGATCTTTTCAACTTCATCTACAATTTCAATAACGATCGGCATGTCTTCCGACAATCTCAATATTTTAGAAGTGTGAATTCTGCTTGTTCTTCCAAATCCCATAATACCTTTGAAAACAGTTGTACCGGCAAGGCCCGCTTTCCTAGCTTCGGTAACAATCTTTTCGTAAACCGGAATATGATCAAGATGATCGGATTCACCGACAAAAATTCGGATTAATTTTGCATCTCCTTTTAATTCCATTTTAACCTCCGGATATAATTTTTCCAATTAAATATGCAATGAACACCGCACTGATTGAAAGCACTACATTCAAAATAATATTTGTTCCGGCTAAAAGAAATTCCGAATCTCTCATCAAGTTTATAGTTTCAAAAGAAAAGGTTGAAAATGTTGTTAGACCCCCGCAAAAACCGGTAGTCAGCAAGATCCTCATTTGCGGACTTATTAATTCATTTTTGTCCAAATAAAACATTACAAATCCAATTATAAAGCTTCCTATAATATTTACGGCGAGAGTTCCGTATGGTAAAGTTGAAGGAAGAAATTTATAGACGACGTTAGTAACCCAGTATCTTGCAGCTCCTCCAAAAGCCGCTCCGATTGAAACAATTAAATAGTTCTGCAAATTGATTTCTCCTAAATATTTTTTAAAATCATAATTAGGTAGGAGTCATTAGTCCTGATTACCGGTTGGTTCGGACGGTTTTCGCTTTTTACGGCATCGCCATAAATAGTTTCTTAGTGAAAGGCGAACTCCATCGCCTGTGTAAAAATATTTAAATGAATGGCCTTAATCAATAAAGTGATATGAACAAAACTATATAATATGCCACATATCAAATAGCTAAAAAGGTATTATAATTTAGAATCATGTTTAATATATGTATCTGATTCTTAAAAAAACCTTCTTTATTCCACTGGAAAGTCTCTTTGATCCTTTGGAATCTCTCATTGAGACGCTGAAAATTTTCTTTGACTGATTGGAAAATCTCTTTAGAATATTTGAAAATCTCTTTGGACTGCCGGAAAGTCTCTTTGATTCTCTGGAATCTCTCATTGAGACGGTGGAAAGTCTCTTTGAACAATAGAAAAATCTCTTTGAACTCACGGCAAGTTCTCTTGAGCCTTTGGAAAACCTCTTTTTCCATTTGAAAAGCCTCTTTGATAGCTAATCAAATTTTGTATGCAACTCCGCCATTTCACTAGAAGACCGGGAAACTTTTTTTAACTGAAAAAATTTAATTTGATTACTGAATTGTTGCTGTCTAATTGTCTGCAACAATTTAGCAATTAAACAATTTGACCATTCAACAATTTTCCCAATATCTTTTTTACGCAACTTTCACAATTACCATCGTCATATCATCATTCTGTTCCGCATCTCCCCGGAAATTATTTAATGATCTCCAAATTTCGCTCATTATTTCATTTGAAGTTTTTTGAGTCTTGTTTTTCAAAATGTCGGAAAGTTTCTCTTCACCAAATAAATCAAGATTATTGTTCATTGCTTCAGTAATGCCGTCAGAAAAGAATGCATATATTTGACCTGAATTAAGCGGAACTTCTTCTTCAATTAATGTTTTTTCGAAAATAATTCCTTTCTCCAATCCGACACCAATTCCCTGAGTTCTATATGAATGAATTGAGCCGTTAGTTGCAATTAACAATGGCATGTGTCCGGCTCGGCAAAATGTTACAATTCTCTTTTCAGTGTCAAACAACGCTAGAGTTATTGTAACGAAAGAATTTCTTTCAATTGAATCATAAAATTTTTTATTAAGCTCTATCAAAATTTCTTTTGGCGATTTATCTGATGAACAAGAAAATTGTATCATCGTTTGAAGCTTTGTCATATATAGAGAAGCGGAAAGTCCTTTCCCAGAAACATCTCCAACAACTACAAATAATTTTGTATCAGAAACCGGTATAAGATCATAATAATCTCCACCGACTTGCATTGCAGGAATCATTTCACCGCAAATATCCAGGCCGCTAATATTGGGAATGCACTTTGGAAGAAGCCCTTGCTGAATTCTTCTTGCAAGAGAAAGATCTCTTTCCATTTTAAGCTTCTCTGCTTCAGACTCATAAAGCCGGGCATTTTCAATTGAGATTGCCGCTTGATTTGCAGTTGCATTTAAAAGCTCCAAATCTTTTCCGGCAAATTGAGAACCTGAATGTTTCAAACCAAATAAAAGCAGGCCAATTATTTTTGATTTAATCATTAAAGGTATGATTGTGAAAATTCCTTCTTCAATAAGCTGGTTTGATATTTCCGGGAATGCAGCGGCAAATTCATTTTGCTCTATTACTACTTTCTCCGAGATTAAAGACTTACGCTCAATAACTTGTTGAAGGCTTCCGCTGTTGATAATTAAGTCTTCATGAACTATTCCCACATTTCTTATTAGATGGAACTCTTCATCCTTCTTTCCCCTTATTAAAATTCCGAACCGGTTTATCTTCAACGCTTCAACAAAAGTTGATTTCATAGAATCGAGAATATTATCCAAACCTACGAGTGTGGAAATATCGTTGCTAAATCTTAACAGCACTTTTTGATAGGCAAATTGTTCCGGATAAAATCGTGCTGTAAGAAAATCTTGAAATTTATCTTTAGTTGATTGGAAGACAAGTGCAAAGACAATGAATATCGATCCGGCAATTATTGTCTGGAACTGAGTTCCAATTGCTGCGCTGATGCTCGTCCCCAAAACATAAATGATTAAAAAATAAATTGCGGCTAGAGCAACAGTTGCCGTTCCGTACATCAAAGTATTTTTTATAACAACGCTAACGTCCATCAATTGATATTTGAATATTGAATACGCAAATCCAATCGGTACTAATATTATCAAAATTATCGGAGTATAATATTGAGGAGAATTAAAAATTGTATCCGAAATAATCGGCGCTATAGTAGCAGTATACAAGACCGCAATAATAGCAATTGCAAATGCAATTAAAATTATTAATATAGGTTTTTTTTCTTCTTTAGTTTTTAATCTTCTATAATTTATTACCAGCGAAATAAAAGCGGTTATTTCAAGAACCGAAGACATAATTCCTAAATATTTATTAAGCGGACTAATACCTGCGAAATTCCCTTCTCTAGTTAGTTTAACAATAGCTGCAAAAAATAGAAGAGCTAATACAACAGGAATGATAAATAATAACCGACGCACCCATTTCCTTTCCATAAACTTGAAAGGTTTTGGAAAAGTCCAGAACAATGAAAGGAATAAGAATGGAGAAGAACATACACCAAGTGATCCTAGTAAAATTGCAGCAGCATAAGGATATGGATTTTGGAGGATTAATTTCGGTGTTATTGTATTTGGAATGAACATGCCCACTGAGCCTAAAACAAGGGCTATTCCAATTCCATAAAATAATTTCTGTACTCTGCCGTTTGGTTTAGACATTAATACTATAAAACCGATGAGCATTTGCATTAGTGCAAGAAGTATATTTGCAACGCTTCCAACTTGAATTAATTTTTTCACATAAACTTTAGTGTGAATTATCTTCCCGGCTTTTTTAATTGTATAATCGGCATATTGCCCGGATTGAACTTTGTTAAGTATTAATTGCGCTCCTGATGGATTTGAAAACGGCTGGTTATTTATTTCTAACAATTCATCGTCGTTTCGTATCCCCGCATTCCATGTTACTCCTCCCACTTTAACACTCTCAAAAACTATTGCAGAACTATCCTGACTAATTTCCTTTTGGACCCACAAACATTCATCATTTGATTGAATGTTTACAGCTAAAGAAAAATACAATTCTATTATGGCAGTTAGAATAAATATTACTGAAACCGCAATAATTATTTTGGAAATATTTTTAAGATATAATTCTTTTGCTTTTTCCATTTGATATTTATTCAAGAAAGTCAAAATGTTTGGATAAATCTTGCTGCGTATGAATAAACTTTGAAGATAAAACTAACCAATTTTCTGTAAACAAAAAAATGGACTATCTAACTTTTAAAACCACCATTGTCATGTCATCAGACTGCATAGCACCTTGCGCAAATTTTTGAACTTCTTCTTTAATCTTTGCCACAATTTCCTGCGCAGATAATCCTTCAATTCCAACTGCCAAACTTTCTAAACTTTCATCCCCAAATTCATCATCATTTACATTCTTTGCTTCGGTAACCCCGTCGGTAAACAAAATTATTATATCATTTTTTTTTAGAATAATTTCTTCTGACAAATAAGGAGAAATCGTTTTCAACACTCCGAAGATCATTCCACCTTTTTCAAGCTTTTGAATTTTCCCATTTCTAATCAATAACGGCGGATTGTGGCCTGCATTTACGTAATGAATTTTTCGGCTTTCATTTTCAAATAAAGCCCAAAAGAAAGTAATAAACCTTCCGTCGGAAGTATTTTCTGTTACCAAATCATTTATAAGAGCTGTAGCTTCTACAATCTGTATTTCCTGTCTGCAAATTGTTTTTAAAAATGCCTGCAGATTAGCCATCAACAAAGCGGCAGGTACACCTTTACCGGAAACATCACCAATAGCAATGTAAAACGAATTATCATTTAATGGAATAACGTCATAATAATCTCCGCCAACTTGCTGCGAGGTAAGATTAAAAACAGCTATATCAAAATTTTTATATTCAGGTATTTTTCCAGGTAAAAGATTTTTTTGTATTCCTCTAGCAATTTCTAACTCTTCTTCCATTTTCTGTTTTTCTAATGCCTCTTTAAACAAGCGCCTATTTTCAAGAGAAATAATTGCAAGGCTTCCAATTGAATAAATAAATTCAATATCTGCTTCCGAATATTTTTGATTGTTGATTCTTTTACCAAGAAGAATTAATCCCTTTACCTGCCCTTGAAGCTGCATTGGAACAACTAGCTCAACTCCAAGTTCATATAAGGCAGAAAAATTATTTTGAATATCAGATTCAACCAAAGGATTTTCTAATTTAGATAAATCATTAGAAGTTAAAATATTTAATAATTGATCTTCAGAAAATTTTGATTCAATTATTCTAAGCTGACCATCTATAAAAGTAACAACAGCAAATTTCGAAACTAAAAACTGACCAATAACGGAATAAACTAATAATTTTACTACGCGTGATGATTCAGAAAAAAAGCCAAACTCCTTGCTCAATTCAAAAAGCGAATTTAATCGTTGTACCCTTGAGTCCAATGCTCTGTTGACAATTTTAATTTCATTAACTGTTAATGAGTTTTGAATTGCTGAAGCAGAAATATTCAGAATCGTTTTTAAAAACTCTGTGTCATCTTCAGTAAAAGGCTGCTTATTTAGTTTTTCACCAAGACAAACTATTCCAAGACATTCATCGGAAGAACTTATTTTTTCTACCGCTTGAAATTTAAAATCAGTTATAAATTTTTGGAGTTCATGATTATTTATGAAATCATTCTTATCTGATAATTGAGGAAAATATTTTTTTTGTTCTTCAGATAAACCTTTGGAAGATTTTAATATCAGCTTATCATCTTTACATAATGCTATCAATCCTTTTGTAGCAAGGAATTTTCCCATACATGTTAGCAGGACATTATTCAAAATAAAATCGATGTCTAAGCTGCTGTTAATTATCCGGCTGAATTCAACTAATGCAGTTAGATTCCTTTTAACTTTAATGTTCTCGGAATTGTTCATTCTAATGAGCGGTATTTAAATTCTTTGATAAAAGAACTTGATTGTATTTCCCCGGAACCGAAACATACTTTACTTCATCCATTAATGATTTCATCAAATACATTCCTAAGCCGCCGACTCTATGCTGCCTATAATATTTTTGAAGATCCGGATCTGGAATTGTTTCCGGATTAAATGGAACACCATGATCAATAATTACAATAGTGAGTTTTTTATTATTGTATTTTAATTTTACAGTAATCTCGCCTTCAGGAAAAGATTTGTAAGCGTGTTTAATAATATTTGTGCATGCTTCATCTACGGCAAGAATAATATTATCCACAATCTCAGTAGTGAAACCGATTTCTAAAGCAGTAGCGTATACAAAATCCCTAACTGTAGAGAGATTAGTTGTATTGCTTTTAACTACTAATTCTTTTTCACGTAATTTTTTGTGTTCAGTTTTCAAGTTTTTTTGTCTCACTAAATTTATTTACGGCTTCTTCCTCGGATTTATAAATTTCATACAAAAGAGGAAACCCAAGCAAATCGAAAATATTAAAAACTTTATCACTCATGCTTGAAAGCTTTATATCGCCGCTATTGTCTCTAATCTTTTCAATGAACGCCATGAAAACACCTAACCCGGCACTACTGATATAAGACAAATCTTTAAAATTAACGACAATAGAATATTTACTTTTTTCAATCAAATTTGAAAAAGTATTTTCCAATACCGGTGCTGTATGAGCATCCAGATATCCTTTTAAATAAACTACATTTACACCACCTGCATCTTTAATTGAGGTGCTGAATTCAGCCATTCTTTAACTCCATTCCGTCAAGACTCGGCACCTCGCCGAGATTGACATTTTTTAATTTTTTTTGTTTCCACTTTAATATAACTAAAGTAATATCATCATGCTGTGAATTGTTCTGTGAAAATAATGTTACTTCTTTTATAACTCTATTTGAAATTTCATCGGCACTAAAGCTGCTGTTTTCGATTAGTATTTTTTCAAAATGCTTATCGCCAAAATCTTCCATGTTCTTATTTTTGGCTTCTGTAATGCCGTCTGTATAAAGGACAATAATATCATCATCTTCTAATTTTATTTCTACTTCATCAAGTGAATTAACAAATTGCGGACCAAAATTAAGTCCCAGCCCAATACCGGAAGGTCTTAAATTCTCTATAATATTATTTCTAATTAAAACAACCGGGCAATGCCCGGCTCTAGAAATATAAAGTATTTCTTTTTGAATATCGATTAAACCATAAGCCGCACTTACAAAATTCTTACGGTCTAAAGTGCGTTCAAGAATTTCATTTGCTTTGATTAAAATATCTTTGGGACGTTCGATAGTTTTTGAGAGAGATTCAAAAATGCCTTTGATCTCAGCCATAATAAATGCTGCTGAAATTCCTTTCCCGGAAACATCGGCAATTATAAATCCGAATTTATTTTCATTAATTTCAAAAAAGTCGTAATAATCTCCTCCGACTTCAAATGCAGGAATGAAAACTGATGAAATATTTATTTTGTCATGTTTAGGATTTTTAGCTGGCAAAATTTTTCTTTGAATTTCTCTTGCAACATCAAGTTCCTTTTCAAGTCTTTCCTTTTCTATAGATTCCTCCAGCAATATTGAATTTTCAATAGCAACCGAGGCGTAATCCGAAAAAGTATCGATAGCATTTTTATCTTCATCGTCAAAAGAAATATCATTTTTCTTTGCGGCAAAAAGGTAGCCTTTAATTTCATTATGAGCTTTCAAAGGCGCTGCGGCAAGGAAGAAAAATTCTTCGCTTAATTCAGGATGGCGGGTGTATTTCTTCAAATTAATTATAAAAGAAAAACCAGAAGTTTTTTCAAGGTTATTTTCAAAAATAAATTTCGTCAAATTTTCAGAATCATAATAACCAATATTTTTATTTGCCAAAGATTTAAACTCTTCCCCTTCCTTCCATGCTATCCAGGCAGCATTCGCATTGCAAACCTTAATAGCAATTTCAGTAACCGTGTCGGCTAAATCTTTAAAATCTAAAGATTCAGTTATAAGCTTACTAAAATATTGAAGAAAGTTAACTTCTTGTGCTTTTCTATCAAAAGCTTCCGCTGTCGGGATGTGAAAAAGTGTCGTGAAAAATAAAATACTAAAATAAATAGCGCCATAGGTCATCAAGATTTTAAAGAATTGATTTAGCGCCGGTGAAAATTCAAAGATTACTTGAGCATGGTCATTTGAAGATGAGCCATTTGCTAAGTTCACAACAAATAAGATCGAAATAATTACCGACAATATTAAAAGCGAAATTTTTTCTTTTTTAACAATAAATGCTATCCATGAAATTCGAATAGAATTTATAATTATTAACAATACTGAAATAATGAAAAAAGTATCTTTGATATAGCTTAGATCAGGAAGGTTCTTTAATAATCCAGAAAAGCTTGCAAGAAAAAAGAAAACCACCATTGTATTAAAATAAGTGCTTACATTTTTTTTCTGTCTATAATAATATAATTCTCTAAACGCTAACAAAATTATTGCAAGTGAAACTAAAATGATAAACGAATAGACGAAAGAAATTAAATTATATAAAATTCCGGGATTTGAAATTTGTGTTTCGGCTTGATCATACCATAATCCAAATATTGATTTGGAGAATGTTAAAAGAAAAAACATTATTGCATTAAGAATACCAATATTTATAACAAGCGCGAATGGATCAATTGGCTTTGAATGAATGAGATCCAGAAGATAAAGGAAAAGTGAAATGAAAGTTAAAGTTATAAGAATTTCATTAATTAATTCAGAAACGATCGAATTCTGAGAAGAAATAAAAATTCTGAAAAGAAATAAAACTGAAGTAATTCCCAAAAATAATTGGAATTTTAAGTTTGATTTTAATTCCACTCCATTTATTTTCAAAAAATTTAATTTGGGCAATTTGTTTTCCTAACCGGATATTTAGTTTCGATAAAATGAATTCCTCATAAAGGATTATAAAATAATAATTTTATCTATTCCTTTGAAGATTAAATTACGTTAAAAAATAATTTTTGTAAAGATAAGATTGGATAGACGGGTATTTTTTAGGATAGAAGATATATTTTAATTATCCTAGTTTTAATAAATTTTTTTCCAAAAAATCGCCTAAATCTCAACCGATTTTTTTGTTTGTTTCTGTGGTACATTTTTCTTCAATTCTTTTTGCATTTGCTCCATTTCTTTTTGAAACATTTCCATTTGTCTCTCAAATTCTTTCATTTGTTTTTGCATATCTTGCTGATGATTAAAATTCGTAGAATCGCCCAAAAAGATTTTAAATACAGAAGCAAGAGAATCGGGATTCATTCTAAACCCAAAATTTTTAAATCGGTTTTTCAAAATGGAATCGGTTTTGGGATTTCCGAACGTAAATGTAGAGTCGAAACCGTAAGCTTTAAAATGAAATCCTTTTGATGAGTCACTATAAAAATATTTATAATTTTTTCCGTTGTTATGTGGAGGAAAATGAAATGAAAATGATCTAAGATAATTAGTCAAACTGTCAAGGTTTATATTTAACCCATCCATATCAGGTAAATTCATTTGCGGGATTTCAACTTTGGGAATGTGCACACGGCAAATATTGCTGTCAATAAAAACTTCAAAATTTCTATCCCATGAAGAATCTCTCTTTAACTTTGCAAAACCTTCACCGAATCGAAAATTGAAATTTGAAAACTGCTTACTATACTCCTGCATATTTTTTTGCATCTCTTTTGACCATATCTGCATTTCTTTATTGAATTCATCTTGATTAAACGAGTACTGGTCGGAAAAGATTGAATCAGGAGTAAAGAAAATATATTTATTACTTTTTGTGGATTTTACATCCTTTAATATTTGAGCAATGGCTTTTGCATTATATAGTTTTTCAAAATCCGGTGGAATAATTTTTTGAAAATTATTTTTATTAACATTAGCAGCAAATGAAATTAAATCGGCTGTAAGTGCTTTATTGTAATTCCAAATATTCGGATTGATTGCAACAGTGTTCTTATCATTAACGAGCACTTGAGATTGCAATTCCGGGACATGGGAAGTTAAAATTGAATCCAGCTGCTTTTGCTGCTTTTCATTTAAGTTCAATCCTTTTATAAAATTCGCTAAGTGATTACTATTATTAGCTAGACCGGCACTTTTGATTTCAAAAAACTGATTTCCATTTTTATCAGAACCAAGTTGTAAGAATTGTTTTTTCTGATAATTAAGCGGAAGCCGGTGATAAAATGCAAAGTCGAAAATATCTTCATTTGTCAAATCTGCGGCAAAGAGAAGCGGCTTTAAATTCTGTTTATAGAATGCAGTTATATTTGATTTTTGTTGTTCAACAACCTTGTCAATTAATGAAGGATTGTATTTCAGAACAACCATTATAATAATACTAAGCGCAATTATTCCGAAAACAGGAGAATATTTTTTTAGTCTTAGATACCAAGGATTTTTTATTCTTAAAGTTGCCGCAAGCCGGGTTTCAAAAAAAGGATTTTCTTGAATAGGATTTATTGAAGAAATAGTTATTTGTTTTAGCTTTTTTAATTCCGCAAGCTTTTTCTGCAGGTCTTTGGAAAATTTTAATTCTTCTTCTAATTTTTTAACATCTTCTTCCGATAATTCATTATCAATGTATGCAGAAAGTAATTCATATTTTTTATTGTAAAAACGTTTCATAACAAAAGCTCCCGCTCATAAGGTTTTAAAAGGTTCCTCAAACCTTCTCTTGCTCTAAATATCCTTGACTTCACAGTTCCAATTTCACATTGAATTGATTCAGCAATTTCTTGATAACTCAATCCTTCAATATCCTTCAGCATTAATGGAATTCTCAATTTATCCGGCAATTTTGAAATTGCATTATGAACAATTTCTTTTATATCGGAATCTTCAGAATGTGGATTATAACCTAATTCGCTTTCGGAATCTTTTATTGGTGTAAAAATATTTCTGATTTTTATTTTTCTTAAATAATCCTTGCATTTATTAACTGTAATTCTGTATAACCAAGTTGTAAATTGAGATTCAAAACGAAAATTATTCAAATTTTTATACACCGTTAAAAACACTTCTTGTGCAATATCATCTACCTGATCATGATTTCCCAAAGTTAGATAAATGATATTCCTTACTTTTTCTTTGTGTCTTTGAACTAGAATATTGAAAGTAGATTCATCACCTTCAATGAATCTTTTTATCAATGAAAAATCGTCATCCAAATTTAATATTTGTGGTAACGGCAAATCTTCTTTCTTCTTTTTAATTTTCATTATTTTAGACGCAACTTTATTTTCTTTGTTCCCTAAAATCGCATAGTTAAGCTAATTTTCAAATAAGAAATTATAACCGATTCATTCCTTGTGATAAACGAAATAAAATGATGATAATTGAAAGCCGGCATAATATTTCTATTAGCTAATTGGCAGTAAAAATTTATTGAAACTAATTTCCATTTAAATTATCATTTTGATGTTTAAAGTTATTATAAAAATCTAAATATTTGTTGTGACGGTATTTATTTTAAGATAATAACTGTTGCAAAAATAACGGTATCTAATTAAATTGATAGTAAAATTTTAGGAGTTATTCATGAAGCAAAAACATCACGAACAATATAATGCAGTTGTCATCGAACTAAAAGGGAATGTAATGGGCGGCGACGACACAAAAGAATTTAATGAGCTTCTTCATAAAGTTTTAGATGAAGGAAAGAAAAATGTTGTTGTAGACTTATCCGAAGTAAAATTTATGAATAGCTCCGGTTTAGGTATGCTAATCGGCGGTCTAACAACCATGAAAAAAGGAAACGGCACTTTAAAGCTTGCACGAACAACAGATAAAATCGAAAGTTTACTAGTTATAACAAAATTAAGTACAATCTTCGAATCTTTTGAAACTGTTGAAGATGCAATAAAAAGTTTCGGTAACTAGAATTTATTTTGATAGAAGATCTTTATTGAAACTCCGGATTTAAGTATTCGGAGTTTTTATTTTGCTTAATCAATTTTAAAGAAAAAATATTATCTATTTAGGAAAAATTTAATGAGCGTAACAGTACTTGTGGGGAGTCAGTGGGGCGATGAAGGAAAAGGAAAAATCGTAGATATTCTTAGCGAAAATTTTGAAATAGTTACAAGATATCAAGGTGGGGCAAACGCCGGGCATACCGTAACAATCGGCGATAAACAATATATTCTTCATCTAATTCCTTCCGGCATTCTTCGTGAAAATGTTATTTGCGTAATTGGTAATGGAGTTGTAATAGATCCGGTTGCTTTATTAGAGGAAATCAAACTGCTTGAAAAAAATAATATCAGCGTTGACGGAAGATTGTTCATAAGTCATAATGCTCATTTAATTATGCCCTATCATAAACTATTAGATTCTATAAGCGAAAGCAGCGGCAATAAGATTGGAACCACTGGCCGCGGTATTGGTCCTTGTTACATTGACAAATACGCAAGAAAAGGAATAAAGATTGTTGATCTTCTAAATAGAAAAGTTCTTGAAGAAAAAATTCGAGAGAATCTAAAAGAGAAGAATAATCTTCTTAAAAAAGTTTATGAACATGAAGAACTTGATGTTGAAGAAATAATAAAACAATATGTAGAATTTGACAAAGCAATTGATAAATATATCAAGGACGTTCCAGCTTATCTTAACTCGGCCATCGCTGAAGGAAAATCAATTTTATTAGAAGGTGCTCAAGGTGCATTGTTAGATGTTGATCACGGAACATATCCATATGTTACTTCATCGAGTCCAACATCCGGCGGGGCTTGTACTGGTACTGGTATTCCGCCTAATAAAATTGATTCGGTTGTCGGAATTGTAAAAGCTTATACAACTCGTGTTGGTTATGGTCCATTTCCAACTGAATTATTGGATGATGAAGGTGAGAAGCTAAGAAAAATTGGCGCTGAATATGGCGCAACTACAGGTCGACCGAGAAGATGCGGCTGGTTTGATGCTTTTCTTGTTAGTTATTCTGCAATGATCAACGGAATTGATTCTGTTGCAGTAACCAAACTTGATGTATTAAGTCATTTCGAAGAAATAAAAGTTTGTGTTGGATATGAGCTCGATGGCAAGCAACTAAAATCTTTCCCAACCGATGTAGAACGTTTATCCAAAGTAAAACCCATTTATGAAATTTTAAAAGGCTGGAATAAAGAAATATCAGATTGTCATTCATATTCCGAATTACCAAAAGCTACAAAAGATTATTTGAAATTTATTGAAGAAAAATCCGGGATTAGTATAAAAATAGTTTCTATAGGACCGAAGAGACAACAAACTTTTTATGTTTAATTTTTTGTTTCTCGACTTCTACCTTTTATACACACATAACTTTTCTTAAGTTTAATTATTTTAAATTCCTTTAAGAATTAAAGAGGAATATTCCTTATGAAAATGTCCGGAGGTCCGGCTTCCATTAATATAAAATTTACTCTCCTTATCATTGCAATATTTATTGCAGGAGGTACACTTTTATACACACAAAATCTTGTCCAGAAATTACAAATAAAAGAAAGACAAATTGTTCAGCTTTATGCTAGAGGGATTCAATACGTAGCAAATACAACCAGCCCTGATGTTGATATTACTTTTTTATTTGAGAATATTTTAAAGCCAATTGATTTCCCTCTTATAAACAGCGGTCCGGATAATAAAGTTACAATTATAAATAAAGCCGATATTAAAGACGTTCGAAATATTGATTATGATACTACATTGTCAAAAGAGCAGCTTGAGCAATTTTTTGAAGAAGAAATTAAAGAGATGGACCAAACCCATAAACCAATTGAAGTTACATATAAAAATTCTATTATTCTTCAAAAAATTCATTATGGCGATTCAAATCTTATAATACAATTAAAGTATTACCCTTATTTACAAATCTTGATTGCAGCATTATTTATAATCATCGGATACATTGGCTTCAGCAACATTAAGAAAAATGAACAGAGCAATATTTGGGTTGGAATGGCTAAAGAGACTGCTCATCAATTTGGAACGCCTATTTCAAGTTTGATGGGCTGGATTGAAATGCTAAAGTTAAGTTATTCAAATTCGGATAAAGTGCTAGACATAACCGACGAAATTAATAACGACGTTGAAAAGCTAAATAAAATTACTTATCGTTTTTCTAAAATTGGCGCCATCCCCGAAATAAAAGAACATGTAATATTTGATGAGATAAAAAAAGTTGTCGACTATTATCAAAGAAGGCTTCCTCAAACGGGAAGAAGCGTGGAAATTACAATTACCGGGGACAAGCAAGTTTGCGCTGAATTAAATTCAGAATTATTTGAATGGGTAATTGAAAATCTTATTAAAAATGCACTGGATGCAATCGAATCAAAAGAAGGAAAAATAAATTTTTTAATAAAGACTTTACGAAATAATGTGGAAATTGAAGTATCAGATAATGGAAAAGGAATTGAAATAAAAAGGAGAAAAGATATTTTCCGGCCCGGATATAGTACTAAACGGCGCGGATGGGGTCTTGGCTTAAGTTTATCGAAAAGAATTATCGAAACTTATCATAAAGGAAAAATATTTGTAAAGTCTTCCGTTCCAAACCAGGGAACTACTTTTAAAATCATATTAAAAAAAGTTTAACTCATTTCAAGCATTCGAACAATCGGCTTTAAAGACTTTTCAATTATGTCTTCTGGTAGAATTATTTCCGGTCTTCTATCTTTCCTGACTTGAGCAAGTAGGAAAAGGGAGGGGAAAAAGGTGTGAAAATAGCTTGAAATAGTTATTTTTAAATTGCTTTGTCATACTAAGAGGCAATTTCAACTATGTTTCACCTTCGCACAACAAGAACTTCATCTGGAAGTACGGCAGTTCAAATCGT
>JAMCWE010000206.1 GCA_023475265.1 Bacteroidota bacterium | reverse complement strand
TGCTGAAAATAATTTTTTATATAATTGGCTGCTGAATCAGCACCGTTCGAGCCTGTAAATCTTCCTTCCAAATTATCGGAAGCTAAATAATAAATATGATTTTTTATTTCATTTGCTTTAATATCTGATGTGTTAATATTTTGTGCAAATGTCTGCAAAGAAAATATGGAAAGTATCAATAGTAGCTTTTTCATAGAACCCCGCTTAAATATGTTTTTGAATTGGACTAACTTAAATTTTTATTAATTAACTTTCAATAATTTAGAACTAAAGATATTTATTCCGGTACATGAACTAAAAAATATTCTTTTGCAGATTCGCCAATCGTCCTAGCTTCATTTACTGTCATATGCATTTCATCTGGTGTATCTTCATCGTGGCCGGCTTCTATTATTGCCAGATCAGAATTTTTAGCATTCTTAACAAGTTCCATACAAAATGCTGTGTCTCCACCATAACAAATTTTTATTCCTTCAAAACTAAATTTATATCCGAGAGCAGGTACTTCTCTAGTTGTTATTCCATCATGTAAATATTCTTTATGAATAACCGGGAATGGTTTGATTATTACTTTTTTGCTTTTAAATATCTTACTATCTTTAATTACTTTTAAATTTATTTCGTATGGTATTGATTTAGAATAAACCTTATGAAAAGCATGATAAATACTTTCTATTTCTATACAGCCGGAAGGGAAGTGAATTGACAGAGGAGTTTGTTTATGCATAACTCTCATATAAGTAAGCAGCGCCCACACGCCGCCAACGTGGTCATGATGTCCGTGTGTTATAAAAAGATCTGAAATGCTTAAGATTTTATTTGTACCAATTTCTTTATTTAGATCTCTCAAAATTCCATCGCCGGGATCGACAACAAAATGAGAGGTGTCGGTTTTTATTAAAATTCCGGTAGCGATGTTTGGTATTGAACAAAAAATCTTAATTGAAAAATTTTTTTTGTGCCAGGTTAAAGGATATTTTTGATTCGTCAATTGCAATTAATTCCCTTGTTGATCTTTATTCAAATAATATTTACAAGTCTTAATATTTTTACATCTTGCAAAAATGTTGAACGAATAACTTTCTAATTTAAAATCAAATTCACTACAAATATCTTCCGGAAGGTTTTTAATTTTTGAATTAGAAAATTCAACAATTCTTCCGCAGTCCATACAAATGAGATGATCATGTACTTGTTTCTTTAAGCTGCTTTCATAACGGGTAATATTATCGCCAAAGTTACGTTTCTTTAACAGATCACATTGAACTAATAATTCCAAAGTATTATAAACAGTAGCACGCGAAACTTGCGATTTATTATTCTTCATTACAATAAATAAATCGTCAGCACCAAAATGCCCTTCATGTTCAAGTGCCGCATCCAAAACTTCAAATCGTTCCGGAGTAATTCTATTTTTACCGTTCTTCAAATAATTTTGAAATATTTCAGTTGCTTTTTGATTTTTCAATTGCGTAAATGAGTTTAAAATTGTTAGATATTTTTATAATCATTTAATTTATTCCGAAAGCTCTCAATCCATTTACAGCTAAAAATGTAAATAAATATGCTATTGAAGTAAAGAGGAAAAATTGAATTAGTGGAATTCGCCAACTTCCAGTTTCTTTTCTAGAAACAGCCATTGTTGACATGCATTGTAAAGCGAACACAAAAAATATAATTAATCCAGTTATTGTAGCAGGAGTAAAAAGATATTTACCTGTATTCCCAATAGTTGCTTTCCGCATTTCATGCAACATCGAAGTTTGAAGTGTATGTTCATTTCCAGTTACTTTAAAAATTAATGCAAGTGAGCTAACAAAAACTTCTCTGGCAGCAAAAGCAGAAATTAATGAAACACCTATTCTCCAATCCATACCAATTGGTGACATTACAGGCTGTATAAATTTACCCAAGTCTGCCGCATATGAGTGCGATAGTCTCTCTGAATTTTCTAATTGTGTAATCTGATCCTTACTAAGATTGTTAGAATCAATTTTAGGATTATTGTTTGGAAAATATGTTAGGAACCAAATGATTCCTGACAAAACTAAAATTATTGGGCCCGCTTTTTTAAAATATAATTTTGCACTATGATAAGAATTGCTCAATACAACACTAAATTTCGGCATCCTGTAAGCTGGAAGTTCTAATATAAAAGATGAAGTATCTTCAGCATTGATTATTCTATTTCTAAATTTGTTAACTAAACCGGCTATTGTGGTTGAGCTTATGATGCTTAATATGTATATGCTAGCTAGCCCCAGTCCAGCTATCCACGATTCATTAGCCGGAAAAAGAAATGCTAAGAGTAGAGCATATACCGGTAATCTGGCACTGCAGCTCATTAATGGAATTATAAAGATTGTTAATAATCTTTCACGTTTATTTGGAATTGTACGTGTAGCTAAAATAGCAGGTATAGCGCAAGCAAAACCTGATAACATCGGTACGAAAGAACGGCCATTAAGTCCAATTTTTGATAATGGCTTATCAATTAACATTGCACCGCGTGCTAAATATCCTGTATCTTCAAGTAAGCCAAGAATTAAAAATAAAATTAATATCTGAGGTACAAAAACCAACACTGCACCGGTTCCACTAATTATTCCATTAGCAATAAAATCACTAAACCAATTATTACCTAATAATTCATGCGATTCAAACGAAAGAAATCCAAATGAACTATCAATAATATTCATGATGGGTTGTGCGAACCAAAATATTGAAGTGAAAGTTATAGCCATAACTAGAAAGAATATAATTATTCCCCAGACTTTATGTAATAAAATTTTATCAATTTTTAATGTGGTAATATCCAGTTGACTATTTTTATTTTGGGAAAGATCGTTATTCAAAACTTTAAGTTGACGGTTTGCTTTATTTAAATTTATTTTTCTATTACTATGTTGTATTTGAGAAGTTACTCTTTTTTCTATTTGTTCAAATTCAGTAAAAGAGTTAAGTAAATAGTTTACATTAAAATTAGAGTGAATTTGATTTGGATGGTTTTTCTCTTGAGCTTGTAAGTTCTTTAAATTTTTATCTATCGCTTTTACAAGGTCGTCAACTCCATTACCGGTTCTGCCATCAATAATAATTACGTCACAATTTAATTCATCTTTTAAGTTCGCAGCTGATATTTCAAACCCCTTCCTCTGTAGTAGATCCACCATCGTCAAAGCAATTAGTACATTAAAGCTTGAATCTATTAGTTGTTTTGCCAGCAATAAATGACGGGATAGCTGACTAGAATCAATAGTAATAATAACTAAATCTGGAATTCCATATCTTGGATGAGAATAAAGAGAATCTATTGAAATTTTTTCATCCGGAGAATTGGGAACAAGACTTATTATTCCAGGAGAGTCTAAAATGTTAGCTTCAAAATTAAACTTTTTTTGTATTTTGCTAATTGAATACTCAACGGTAGCGCCTGGATAATTTACAGTTTTATAATTTTTCCCACTTAAATAATTAAATAAAGTTGTTTTTCCGGAGTTGGGTGGGCCTATTAGTGTAATTAGCGGCAGGTCTTCAATAACTTGAGTCTTCATAAAATTCTGATACAATTCGCTTCGTTTTTTCTAATGGCAATCACTGTTCCGCGCACTGAAAATGCTATTGGGTCATTAAAAATAGAAATATTAAGTAATACAATCTCTTGTCCAGGTGTAAAACCCACCTCTAAAATTCGTCTTGAAGAGGGATGTGACTTATCAATTTCATATATTGTTGCGCTTTCACCAAATTTTAATTCTGCGGCAGTCTTCATATTTTTTATCTATAATTAAAATTTATATATATTATTAAGATTTAGTCTATATAAAAATAAGAGAACTATTTTATTAAATCAAGATGGTTTAATTATAATTTTAGATCCAGGATTGTGTTTAATAATTATATTTAATTTTTTAAACAATTGAATAATTTTTTTAATGGATTTAATTCATCAATAATTTTTTTCAATATCAATTAATTGAAAATTTGATAAAGAAAAATAATCAAAATTATTCTAAAAATTCTAAGCACTTAAGTAAGTTTAAGAACTCTCGGAATAGGTTAAATATTAAATCAACAATTTATATTTCAGTTGGAAGAGAATATGGCGCCGGATTAGGGCTTTAGCTGGTAAAATAATTTGTTACAAATAATGGTGAGACAATTTTAATTTAGAGTAACATTAACAAAGGGACAATTGTTAGCCTTGTTTTACCTTCAGCAAAAAGGAAAAAATATTTTTTTTGATTTTGTTAGTTCCTCTCCTTCATAAAATTTCGGATAGGGAAAATTCAGTTCGAGGAATAAAATTATTATTGAAAATAAAATTGAGTAATTTTAATTTAGAAATTATGATATATTAGTTGGAAAAATAATTAGAAATGATAGAAGTGAAATTGATATTGAATTCAAATTTAGCCTATAGAGTTAAATAATGAACAATATTTAATGGCAATATTGCGTGAAAAATCTTTGAATAAAAACCAAGAAATAATAAAAAATACAAATTTAAAAATTCTCCAAGCAATTAATTCAACTTACTCATTGGAAGAGATTTGTGATTATTTATATAAAACAGTAAAAGAAATTATTGATATAAAAAATTTTTATGTGGCAATATATGACAAGCTGAATCATAGCCTTTCTTTCCCATATTATATTGATGAATATAATACAAAACCAATTAAACGAAAATTTGGAAATGGATTAACAGAATATGTAATTAAAACTAAAGAAATTTTATTATTGAATGATAAAATAATTGATGAAAAAATTAGTGAAGGTATTATAGTCCCATCTAATATTTCAGTTAAAGGATGGCTTGGTGTGCCTTTATTTATACATGATGATATTGCAGGGGCAATAGTAATTAAAGAATACCAAAGAGAAAATTTTTTAGATGATAATATAAAACAAATTATCGAATTGGTATCTTATCCCATATCTCGTGTTATTGAACGTGCGATAATTGATCAGACAAGAAAAAATTTCACACAAAAATTACAAGAATTAAATAATTCTAAAGATAAATTCTTCTCTATAATTTCGCATGATCTTAAGAGTCCTTTTAATTCTATTCTGGGATTTACTGAAATTTTAAAAGAGCAAAATGAATCTCTTACCAAAGAAGATCTTCAACAGATTTATGATTCATTATATAATTCTGCTAGAAAAACTTTCAACCTATTAAATAATCTATTGCAGTATTCTCGTTTTCAAACTGGACTAGAAGAATTTAATCCTTCAGAAATAAATTTGTTAGACGTAGTAGAAGAAAATTTAGCTCTATTCGAAGGAGCAGCATTAAAAAAGCAAATTAAAATTATAAATAATATTAATAATAATTCGTTAATTTATGCTGATAAAGAAATGCTTAATTCGATTCTAAGAAATCTAATTAATAATGCGATTAAATTTACTTACCCGGGAGGACAGGTTTTTATTTATTCTTTAGTTAATGATAATTATATGAAAATTTCTGTTAAAGACAGCGGAGTTGGGATGGATATTGAAACTATTAATAATTTATTTAAACTCGAATCCAAAAAATCAAATCCTGGTACGAATAAAGAAGAAGGTACAGGCTTAGGATTAATATTGGTAAAAGAATTTGTTGAGCGAAATGGCGGTAAAATTTTCGTAGATAGTAAAATTGGCGTCGGGTCAGAATTTTCGTTTACAGTTAAATCATACAATTCCTACAATTAAATATTTTTAGAACTGTTTTATTAAATTTTTAATAATATGAGAAATGATAGATTAAAGTTATTAATACTAGAAAAAAATTATAAAGAAATAGAAAAGATAAAATCTTTACTAAAAAAAACTGATTTCAATTTTCAAACTAAAGTTGCTAAAGATGACAAATTATACAACCAGCTAATATTACATTTTTCGCCTGATGTTATAATAGCAAACTATTATACAAATGATTTAACGGCATTTGATGCATTAACAATTGCTAAGAAAAAAGAACCTACAATTATTTTCATAATTTTTACCGAATCTGTGGATGAATTGACCGCAGTTAAATGCTTGAAAAATGGTGCATGGGATTACATCTTAAAAAACAGAAATGATAAATTAATTCCTTCGATAAAAGCGGCATTTAAATTCAGAAATTATGAATTGCTTAATAAATATTCTTCAGAAACAATACGTAAAAGTGAAGAGCGATATAAATCTTTTATCGAACAAAGTTCCGAAGGAATTTTTAGGATAGAATTAAATAAACCGCTCGATGTGACACTTCCTGAAATTAAGCAGATAAAATTATTGTTAAAAAATTCCTTTATTGCTGAATGCAATAATACTATGGCTAAGATGCATGGATTCTCAAAAGCATCGGAATTGGTGGGTCTTAATTTAAATGTGTTAATGCCGATTATCGGTGAAAAAGAAATAATGCATTATAAACAATTTGTAAAAAATAATTACAAAATTAATAACGTTGAGAATCAAGAAACTGACCGAAAAGGTAATTCAAAATTTTTTGTAAATAATTTAACTGGAATAGTTGAAAACGGAAATTTATTAAGAATTTGGGGAATTCAAAAAGATATTACTCAAGTAAAAAAAGTTGAAGAAGCGTTTAGGAAATCGGAAGAGAGATTTAAGCTTCTATTCAATAATTTATTATTAGGTCTTTATCAAATGACTGTTGAAGGGAGGCTGACTTTAGCAAATCCTGCACTAGTCCAAATGCTTGGTTACGATTCTTTGAACGAGTTGATTCAATCAAAAAAGATTGTAAGAAAATATTTATCAAAAAAAGATAAAGTCCTATTCTTCAAACAATTTGAAGAAAAGGATTTTATTGTTGGCTATGAAACAATATGGGTAAAAAAGGATGGAAATTTTATAACCGTACGTGAAAGTACAAAAGCAGTTAGAGATGAAAATTCTAAAATAATTTCCTTTGAAGGAATTGTCGAGGATATTAGTGAAAGGAAAAAATTTGAGACCGCTCTTATTGAAAGTGAAGAGAGATTTAGCCTTATTGCTGATACTGCGCCAATAATGATTTGGATTGGTGGCGCCGATAAATTCTTCTTTTATTTTAATAAATCGTGGTTAGATTTTACTGGTAAATCTTTAATTGAAGAATTAGGAAACAGGTGGATGGAAAATATTCACCCTGATGATATTGATGAATTCTTAATGAAATATTCTTCATCTTTTGATTTAAAAAAAGAATTTGAAATCGTCTTTAGATTAAAAAGATATGATAACGAATTTCGCTGGATATTAACCAGAGGTATCCCTCGATTTCTTTCCGAACAATTATTTGCGGGATTTATCGGAACTGCAATTGATATAACTGATAGAAAAATTGCTGAAGATGCTTTAAAGGCAAGTGAAGAAAAATATAGATCGGTGGTTCAAAATGTTAGAGAAGTAATTTTCAAAACAGATGATGCAGGAGTATTTACACTTTTAAATCCGTATTGGAAAGAGATTACCGGATACGAAATAGATGAGAGCTTGTACAAATCAATTTTTGAATTTATTCACCCTGACGATAAAAGAAAAGCAACGGATGAATTTATATCGATTATATACAAGAAAAAAGAATTTTGCCGGTTTGAAGTTCGAACCAAAACTAAATATAATTCGTATAGATGGATGGGAATAAATGCGCGAATAATTATTGATGATGATTTAAATATACTTGGCACTTACGGAACGTTTGGAGATGTTCATGACCGAAGATTAGCTGAAGAAGAATTAATTAAAGCAAAAGATAAAGCTGAAGCTTCTGATAGATTAAAATCAATTTTCCTAGCACAAATTTCTCATGAAATCAGAACACCGTTAAATATTATTTTAGGATATAATTCGCTAATTAAAGAAAAATTAAATAAAGAATTTAGTAAAGATTTAGAAAGTGAATTTACAATTATCAATAATAGCGGAAAAAGATTATTAAGAACAATTGACCTCATTCTTAATATGTCTTTAGTTCAAACAGGTGGTTATGAATTAGTCAAAGAGGAAATAAATCTTGAAAAACTTCTTATCAATTTAACAAACGAATTTAAACCTGTAATTGAAAATAAAAAGATTAAATTATTATTTAATAATGAAAATGAAAATAATTTTATATTCGGTGATATTTATACTTTAACACAAGCCTTCCAGAATTTAATTGATAATGCGATTAAATTTACTATCGAAGGACAGGTAGAGATTTCTCTTTGTGAAAAGGACGATTATATCTTAGCTGATATTGCCGATACCGGTATAGGTATTTCTGATGATTATTTGCCGCGGCTTTTCGAGCCTTTTTCACAGGAAGAAATTGGGTACTCAAGGAGGTTCGAAGGAAATGGATTGGGATTAGCACTCACAAAGAAATATATTGAATTGAATAATGCAGAAATATTTGTAAGAAGTAAAAAAGGACAAGGCACAACCTTCACAGTAAAAATTAATAAAATAAATTAATGGAGGTGAAATGGTTTCCGAAGAAGTTGATCCGAGACCTAAATTATTAGTGGTTGAAGATGATCTTGAAAATCAAAGGCTAATTGAAACGTATCTAAAAAGAAAATTTAGGATTAGCGTTTGTGATTCTGAAGATACTTTTAATGAACAGCTAAGTAAGAATAATTTTGAAGTTTTTCTTGTTGATATTTCTCTTCGAGGCCCCAAAGACGGTTTGCAGCTTGTAAAAGAATTACGTAAATCAGCACAGTATTCCAATGCACCGATAATCTGCATATCAGCACATGTATTCCCAAGAGATAGACAAAATGCATTTGACGCAGGAGTGGATGAATTCTTAACCAGGCCTATTCGGAATGAAGATATGATGTCTTCTATTATCCACGTTTATAATAAAAAAACTGGGAAGAATATTTAATAATTATTTTTACTGTATCAAATAAATTTTATAAAGATTAAATAAATATTTATTTCTGAATTAACTATAATGCAAATTTGGGAAAAGGGAGATATTTAAATGAAATATTTTTATAATAATTTTCTTTCAAGTATTCCAGCTCTCTTAGTAAGTATATTTTTAATTGGGCAAGCTTATTAAAAGAAAAAGGAATTAAAAAAATTGAAGGAAATATTATTGCTGACGATAAAACATTTGTCTTGGTTTTGGGTGGTCGTTTGATGGTTTGGATTCCTGGTCGTATGCACAAATAAGTCCATTACAGCTTAATGAAAATTATATCGACTTAACTATTATTCCACCAGATTCCTTAAACAAACCTGTATTGATAGAACCAAATCTTCCAAGTAATTATTATAAAATATCAAATAAATTAACAATTTGAAGAATATTTAATTTAATAGTTAAACGTTTGATTATTTGCTCAAAGGATTTAATAATATTTGAATCATCCCTTGTTTTTATCATAGACAATGTCCGGAAAAAAATTAAATTAGATAATAAGAATTTGGTTATTAACTTTAGAAGATAAATCAAATTTTCGAAGTATAATAAATGTGACTATTTTTTATTTGGATAAAATTTAATCGCATTGCTCTTTAGATAATTACAGACTTTGTAAGGATCATAAATGAAAGGAACTCTATGATGGAAACAATCTTCGATCATAATGTAACCGGGGTCGAAATTGAATTATTAAATTCTTTCATGTCAAGCAGAGCAATTAGAGACAAAGAGAAATACGAGCAGAATATTGATCGAGATAGAAGCTATTCAGATCTTTATCATCTATATACTTTACGTGGAGAAATAAGGAAGGCCGAACAATACTTAAGTAAAATTAAAGATCCAGAATACAAAAATATTCTTTCTGTTTTCTAATCGTTTATATTTATCTGATCTTTAAAATATCCAATGCAGTTTCAGGTTGTTGAGGAATATTTCTGTCCATTTGATTTTTGCTGACTACATTCACAATTAACCAAACGATTAGAGCAACAAATATTAATCTGAAAATCCACGCGAACCAAATTCCGCCCCAAAAAAGTTCATTAAACATGATATAATTTCCTTTTAATTTTTTAAAAATAATTTTTAATCAAAGGAAAAAGAATTAATTACAACAATCTTTTGTAAATAATCTTTTAGCAACTTTTTTCCATCCCGCGGTTACTTCCTGACTTCTAAAACCAGCTGCAAAAATAGTTCTAGCAATAGTTTCGCTGGATAAATTTTCTACTTTTAATGTTATAATTTTTCCTGGATTATTTAAATCAACTTTCCATTCGATGATTCCATTAATTTTGTCTAATTGATCCTTAAGACTCTCAACAGACTTTGAATCTTTTAGGTTAGTTATAAATTTCAATGTTTTCATTTTATTTAATTCACTATTTAGAAAATATTAATTTTTTTTGAAATTATAAATTGACTATAAAAATAATAAAATCAGATATTTTTATATAATGTAAAAAGATCAGTTAAACATTTGGAATTTTATTAGTTGATGATGATGATAAAGCAAAGATTAAAGATGGAATTAAGAAATTGAATTTGGGAGAAATTAAAAATCTCTCAATCGAAGATGCCTTGGATAAAATTCCAAAGATAGAGTAAGAATTTTTAGTGAAGACGACTTGCATCGGCGTCTTCACTATTTTCACTTATCATTATATCTCGAAGAATAAAATTCTTATTCGTCATTTACGTCTTTAGTATCTCTATCAAAAGCTTGATATTGTTCTTTCGTCATTGTTGGAAGCTGTTCCATGAAAGCTACAATTGCCCAGATTTTATCATCGCTGTGCGTCTTTCCGAATGCAGGCATGCCGGTTAGCTTAATTCCGTTTTTAGTAATCCAAAATAATTCCGAAGGCGGCATTTCCTTTGCAGAATGCGCGAGATTTGGAGGATGAGGATATAGTCCCTTTCCGATTTCGCTTTTACTAATTCCCGGCGCACCATGGCAGCCTACACACATTTCATTGTAATGAGAAAAGCCCAATTTGATTAATGATGAGTCAATCAAATTGTTAGGTGCTTTTAAAGCCTTTGAACGATGTTCGATCGAATTATCCTTCAAAGTATTTATCACCCACAATGTCAACCTGTTGTGAGGGACCATTGCACTTACATTATAAACTCCAGATTCAAGAAAGATGAAGAATGCAACTATCAACACTGCAATAACGATAATTGTTCTCAGTGCGTATTTCATAAATCTCCTTAAAAATTTTGTGAATTAAGTTAAAAATTTTGTGAAAGGTTTTTTGAATTACATATCACAAAAAAGTGCTGAAGCTGAAACTACTATTTTGCCTTTGTGCCGCTGTTTCTTTGTGGTGAAAAAAATTACCACAGACTTATCTACCGGCAGACAGGGGCACAAAGGCACAGAAATGATTTTATTTAACTTTAAATCCGGCTTCCGCCAAATTTGCTTTTGCTTTTGCTAAGGTTACTTTCTTAAGTGTCATTCCGCAAATCGGGCATTTACCGGGTTTATCAGAAATGACATTGTAGTCCATCATATCTTCATAAACTTTACCGTCTTTATTCTTATCGATAGCTTTTAAATCGATAACACCTGAGCGAATAATGGATGAATCAACTTTTGCGTTAGTTGAATTCATATCCATTTTCATGTTATTCATATTCATTCCCTTCATATCCATCTTCATTTCCATTTTATGTTTATGGTTAGAAGGTTTGGATTTAGTTGAGTCCTGCGCAAAAGTAAATGAAGCTGCAAGAACTAAAACGGCAAACAAATAGAACAATGTTTTTACATGATTTATTTTCATGACTGTACTCCTTATGTATTTTTTAGTTTAATTTTCTAACAACTTTCCTTCTAGCTTAAATTGTTTTTTAAGCTCATAAGATTTCCACAAATAATAAATAACAGGATAGACAGCAAGTTCCATCAAGACCGAAGTTACTACACCGCCAAGCATAGGCGCTGCAATTCTTTTCATTACATCTGCACCGGCGCCGTTACTCCACATAATCGGAATTAAGCCTGCAACAATAACCGAAGCCGTCATTATTTTAGGTCTTACTCGCTTAACTGCGCCGTGATGGATTGAGTCTATCAAATCTTTAACGCCTCTCATCATTCCTTTATCCTGCCATTCTTTGTAAGCGACATCAAGGTAAAGAAGCATTACAACGCCAGTTTCCGCATCGAGACCGGCCAGCGCAATAATACCAACCCAAACAGCGATGCTCAAATTGTATCCCAATATGTACAGCAGCCAGAATGTTCCGACAAGTGAAAACGGAACTGCAAGGAAAATAATGGCAACTTTCTTTAATGATTTTGTATTTAAAAAGATGATTAAGAATATAATGAACAGCGTCATCGGGATTACAATCATCAATCGTTGATTAGCATGCTGCATGTATTCAAACTCGCCGCTCCAAACTAGGCTGTAGCCGGTTGGAAGCTTAATATTTTCCGCTACTATACGTTGGGCCTTCTTAACATAAGAACCAATATCGGAAGTTTTTAAATCAATATAAACCCACGCATTGGGTCTTGTGCCTTCGGTCTTAATAACCATTGGACCTTTATGCATGGTAAATCCCGCAAGCTGTCCCATTGGAACTTGCGCGCCGGTTGGAGTTGGAACGAGAACTCTTTTTAAGTCATCAATGTTATCTCTTTGCTCGCGTCCGTACCTTAAATTAACAGGGAATCTTTCAAGTCCTTCGACTGTAGTCGTTACATTCATTCCTCCCATTGCAGATTGAATTACATCTTCTACATCTTGAATAGTCAGCCCATATCTTGCAGCTTCTTCACGATTAATATTTATATCAACGTAATTGCCGCCAACTGTTCTTTCAGCATAAGCGCTGAGAGTGCCGGGAACTGTGCGCATAATTGCTTCAACCTTTTCGCCGATTGATTGCAATGTGTCTAAATTCGGTCCGGAGATTTTAATTCCTACCGGAGTTTTAATACCGGTGCTTAGCATGTCTGTTCTCGTTTTAATCGGCATAGTCCAGGCGTTAGTTACACCTGGAAAATGGATTGCTTGATCCATCTGGTCAATTAATTTTTTAACTGTCATTCCTTTAGGCCATTGACTTTCGGGCTTGAGCATAATGGTTGTTTCCATCATATCAAGTCCGGCAGGATCAGTTGCAGTTTCAGCTCTTCCGATCTTGCCAAATACATGATGTACTTCCGGGAAGGATAAAATTATTTTGTCTGTCTGTTGAAGTATCTCTCTTGCCTTAGTAATTGATATTCCCGGAAGGGTAGTGGGCATATAAAGTAAATCTCCTTCATAAAGCGGCGGCATAAATTCGCTGCCAATATTTGAGAAGGGAATAAATGTAATTCCCAATAAAATGAGCGTAGTTATCAAAACATATTTCCAATGCTTAATTACAAAGTCCACTACCGGATGATAAATCTTAATCAAAAATTTATTGATAGGATTTTTTTCTTCGGGCAATATTCTTCCACGAATCCAATAGCCCATCAATACCGGTACAAGAGTGATTGATAGTATCGCAGCCGCAGCCATGGAATATGTTTTTGTAAATGCAAGCGGCTTAAATAACCTGCCTTCCTGAGCCTCCATAGTAAATATCGGAATGAAGGAAACTGTAATTACCAGCAGCGAATAAAATAGGGAAGGACCGACTTCTTTTGCAGCTTCAGTAATTAACAGCCAGCGCTCGCGCCTTTGTTCCGGAGGCTTCAGCGTATCATGTTCAATATGCTTGTGCGCGTTTTCTATCATTATTATAGCAGCATCCACCATTGCGCCGATTGCAATTGCAATTCCTCCAAGTGACATGATGTTTGCATTTATTCCCTGCGCTTTCATGATAATGAATGACATCAAAATTGCTGTTGGCAGCGTAAAGATTGCAACAAAGGCGCTTCGCGTGTGCATTAGGAATAATATACAAACGAGAGCTACGATTAAAATTTCTTCTATCAACTTATCCTTCAACGTATCGATAGCTCTTTCAATCAAGCCGGAGCGGTCGTACACCGTAGTAATTTTAACATCCGGCGGAAGGCCTTGTTTTAATTCCGCTAATTTCTTTTTAACGCCTTGAATTGTTTCAAGCGCATTTTCTCCGTAACGCATTACGATAATACCGCCGACAGTTTCACCTTTGCCGTTTAACTCTGCTACCCCTCTGCGCATCTCCGGGCCATAAGCAACATTTGCAATATCTTTTATATAAACCGGCGTGTTTGTTTTTTTATCAACCATTACTGGAATGTCTTCAACATCCTGCAATGATTTTATATAACCTAAACCTCTAATCATAAATTCCGATTCGCCCATTTCAATAGTTTCTCCGCCGACATCGTTGTTTGATTTTTTCAACGCCATCTCAACATCACTTAGCGGGATATTGTATGCAAGAAGTTTTGCCGGGTCTACGGTTACTTGATATTGTTTTACGAAACCGCCGACACTTGCAACTTCAGCAACACCCGGAACCGTACTAAGCTGATATTTTAAGTACCAGTCCTGTATTGTTCGAAGGTCCGCCAGCGAGCGTTTGTTGGATGAAAGTGTATATTCAAAAATCCATCCAACTCCGGTTGCATCAGGTCCTAAAGTTGGAACAACATTTTGCGGTAATCTTTTTGAAGCATAGTTAAGATATTCCAAAACTCTGCTGCGAGCCCAGTATAGGTCGGTGCCGTCCTGGAAAATAACATAAACGAGAGAATATCCGAAGAATGAATATCCTCTTACTACCTTTGCGCCGGGAACAGATACCAACGCCGTTGTAAGAGGGTAGGTTACCTGGTCCTCAACTATTTTGGGAGACTGACCTTCATATTTTGTATAGATAATTACCTGCACGTCACTTAGATCCGGAATTGCGTCGACGGGAATTGTGTACAGAGAATAAATTCCCCAGCCCATTAAGAAGACCACTGCAAGTATTACAAGAAATCTGTTCTTGACTGAGTACTCAATTATTGTTTCTAACATCTAAAACTCCATTAAAAAATTGCATGATTGCATGTCTGAATGAATGCATGGTTTTGTTTCCATATTCATAGATTATTTTATTTACCAAGAAAGACTTCCATTCTTTATTTTACTTTGAAGCCATGCTTCACTAAATTATTTTCAGCTTGTTTAATTGTTACTTCTTGAAGATTCATACCGCATTTAGGGTCTACGCCGGGCTTATCGGAAAGAACATTAAAATCCATTGGGCACTGATAAATTTTTCCATCTTTATTATCATCAACAGATTTTACAGCAATAACGCCTTTGTACTCAACCGGAGATGAATGATCTTCTTTTTTACCTTCAGACATTTGCTTGTTATTTTCCATTTGCATATTCTTAACTCCTTCGTTGTCTGACGAAGACTTTTCAGATTCCGGTTTTTCAGATGAATTATTTTGTTGTCCGGTATTTTGATCTGAAGACGAGCCAGGCTGATTCATATTATTCAAAGCTGCATTTAGATTGCTTTCGGAGTCGATTAGGAATTGAGATGAAGTTACTATGTTTTCACCTTCACTCAGTCCTTTAAGGATTTGTACATAGCCGCCATCTCCTCGAGCGCCAAGTGTAACGTCTACCGGTTTGAAGTACCCGTTGCCTAAAGCAATAATTGCAACGTCTCTTGTTCCGGTATGAATAATCGCTTGATTTGGAACGGCTGCTGTTTCAAGGGTGAGCGGAGATTTGATAGTTGCATCCGCAAACATACCAGGCTTAAACTCATAATTGCCCGTGTTGTGTATTTCAATTCTAACCTGAACTGTTTTAGATTCGGTATCGAGAAAAGGATAAATGTAAGTTATTCTTCCTTGAAAAGTTTTTCCCGGGAGATAAGACAATTGCAAATCAACTTTATCGCCAAGCTTTATCCATGGAAGTTCATACTGGTAGATTTGCGCGAGTCCCCAAACTGTGGTAAGGTCGGCAATTTTATAAAGCGCCATTCCCGGCATAATATTCTGACCGTTGATAATCATTTTATCCGTTACTATTCCATTAGCGGGAGAATATATCGTCATGGTTTTTTCCGGAGTTCCTCTTTTTTCAAGAGCTTGAATTTCTTTTTCGGAAATATCCCAGTAAAGAAGTCTTCGCTTTGCGCTTTCGACTAACTGCTCTGCGCCTTGCTTGCTGATTGAAGAGCCGCTGCCGGAAATTTGATTTCTATATTTTATTGCCTGCAAATATTCTTCCTGTGTGCTTACCAAATCGGGACTGTAAATACTCAAAAGCGGCTGACCTTTTTTTACAACCTGTCCGGTGTAATCAACATAAAGTTTCTCAACATAACCCATAATTTTTGTTGAAATTGTGTAGAGCTTTGTTTCATCGTAAGCAATGTTGGCGGTTGTTCTAATCGTTCTTGATAATTTCATTTTTTTTACAAGCTCGGTTGTAACGCCGATGTTTTGCTGTGTAGCGGGATCAATATGAATTTGATTAGAGCCTGCCTGGTCAGCATAAACCGGAACATAGTCCATTCCCATTTCATCTTTTTTAGGGATGGGGGATGTTTCCGAAGGATTCATCGGAGAGCGGTAGTAAGCAATTTTTCTTTCACCTCCTGATGAGCCCTCATCTGCATAAACGGGAACGTAATCCATGCCCATCTGGTCTTTCATCGGAACCTTTGAAGTAACAGTTGGATTCATCGGCGAACGGTAGAAAAGAATTTTTCTCCCGCTTGTATTGCCGGAAGATGTTGATGAAGTATGATTTCTGAATAGCAGCCATCCTCCTCCTAAACCAATTAATACGGCAGCTATTCCTACTATGATTAACTTTTTCATTATAAAATATCTCCTTAAACTCTTACTGAATTTTTTCTTTTATTTGATTTATATTTAGTCCAACGGCTTGTTCGAGTAGCGCCTGGCTTTGCATGTAATTCATCTGCGACATGTAATAATCCTGCTTAGCCATTAAAACCATTTTATATGCATCAATAACCATGAGAAACTCTGTCTTGCCTGTTTGGTATTCGGCAAGCGTTGATTGAAGAGTTTGCTGAGCCTGCGGTATTACGGTATTCTTGTATAGGTCGATTAAATTTTTATTACTCTGAATTTTTATAAGCGCATTTTGAACCTGACCTGCAACCATATTTTTTGAAGAGTTAAATTGTTCTTCTGCCGTATTGATGTTTATCTTGTTCTCTTCGACTTTACCTGTAAATTTATTCTTCGACCAAAAAGCCAGCGGAATATTTACTCCAACCATTGTTGACCAAAAATCGTTAGTTGTTCCGGTCATGTTTTTATACATAAGCTGAACCATTAAATCGGGATAATATTGCAGCTTAGATGCTGCAAGTTCAGCTTCATTCATTTTGATATTGTACTGCATTGCTTTTAGCTCAGGTCTGTTTTCAAAAGCCAAAGTTGAAAGCTGGCTGTAGCTCCAGGCCGGGATTGTATCTTCAATTGATGAAATTAATCCGAAAGTTCCATCAGCCGGGCGGTTGAGAATTGTGTTTAACATTGTCTCGACGTTTCTTTTTTCTTTTTCAAGATTAACACCGGCATTAATTAAAGTAGATAATTCTGTCTGCGCCCTCAGCATATCGGCTTGTTTGCCGGTTCCAACTTCGTACTGCTTGGCGGTTATGTTTGCCAGCTGCTGAAGAAGAATTTGATTCTCTTTATTTATTTCTATTTTCTTTTGAACGAAGTAGATCTCATAATAATTTGATTTCACTTCTCTTATTATTTCTCTTTCCAATTCTTTGTACTGCTGACCGTACATTGCAGCATTATTTTCTGCGGACTTTCCCATATTGCTTAGCTTGCCGGGGAAAGGGAACATCTGCTGAATATAGTAATCGGTTTCCATTCCGTTTTTTATCGGATTAGGAAAAGATTGGATCGGAGTCTGATAAAAGGAAATTCCAACCTGCGGCGGATCCCATGCGGTAACCTGATTTACTTTTGTTTTCTCAGCTAGAGTTTGGCTGCCCGCCGCTTTTAATTGCGGATTGTTCCTAATGGCTTCTGAAACTAATTTTTCAAGAGAGGAATTAATCCCCTCTTGCCCAAATCCGACTTCGGAAAGAAATAAAATAAAAATTAAAATAATTGTTCTTATCATATAACTGCCTCAATTCCAAAAAAATATTTATGTCTTGTTAATATGCTAACGGATTAAATTTTCTTCTAATCAATTGAACTTTATTAGTTAAGTAATTGAATAGATGGAAAATGGTATTTGAGAGTACCGGCAAAAATTAATATAGCAATGCCGGCTAAATATATTTTAGATTAAAAGAATTGAGTTCGTTAAATAAAGAGGATTACCGGATAGCGGTGGAGGAGAGGTATCAAAATAAATCTTGCTGATTCGTATAGATGATAATAAATCGACAGAAATGTTTTGCACTGAAATTAAACTAATGAATTGGATGTGATTAACATTTTCGGAATGATTAAATAAATAATTATCTTTTACTTTAGAATCAATAACCTTGATAGAGCAGCAATCCTGGCTGTGAAAGTTTACCTCGTTGTGATGAATAGAGCCGTCATGAGCGCAGGACTCGCTCATCGTGTTTTCCACGTTCATATCCATTCTGCATTTATTGAAGGAATATGTTTCCATCATATTGCAGAAGTACAAAGTAACAGGCAGACTCGTTGTGGAAACGAAGAAGGTTATTGCTATAGTTAATATGGAAATTTTCTTTTTCATTTACGGCTAAAAATTAAACTAATGATTTGACAAAAACAATTATAATGCCAGTGATGAAATCCTTAAATCACATCCTTTATTAAATAAGCCATTTCAAAATCTAAAAAATTTCTCAATACTGAAATAATTTTCTTACCATAATTAAGTTGAAAAACCAAAATAGAATTGAATATAGGAATAATTAATGTTTTTGTATTTCTAAAATAAATTAGATTTTCCAAATTGATAGTACCATAATTTAATTTAATCATTAAAAAATAATTATTAAATTAAAATTCAATTGAACAAATATTTGGTTATTAAATTTCTTGAGACGAACATGGTGAAAAAAATAATGATTTTAGCAAGTGTTATTATAATTATTTTGATCGGTTATTTTGCTTTACTGTATTTTGAAAAACCGGATTATAGCTGCTTAAATTTTGTACAAAGATATGTAGCGAATAAAATTTCTCAGCAATTTGATAATGAGATAAATAAGTTACCAAAAGATAGACGAACAATCGTCGATTTTGATACTCTGATGAATGGTCTCAATTTTTATGAAAAAGCATTTGCACAAAGGATTTTTGAAATAAACCCGGCGCAGCTTGGATTTAAGGGACCATTCTATTCAATCGATAGGCCAAAAGATTTGATTGAAATTTCTTCGATTAAAGTTGGATACAGAGAAACTGGAATTCAATTCTGTCCCGAACATTCTTACAAAGATTATTTGAGAATGATGGACCAAATGCAAAAAGATATTGGAAGAAGATTATATATCGATTCAGGCTATCGCTCTCCGGGAAGACAGGCTTATTTATTTTTTCATTATTTAACTTCAAGTAGTAAATATTCACTTATGGAAAATGCAAAGTGGATTGCTATGCCTGGTTATAGCCAGCATGGAAGCCCAATCAATAATGCAATTGATTTTTGTAATCAAGATGGAATTAATGGTTTCAGTGATGGGCAGAAGCAATCTGATTTTGAAAATCTTCCTGAAAATAAATGGATGCTGAAAAATGCAAGTAGATTTAATTTTTATCTTTCATATCCAAAGAATAACCAATGGGGAGTTGCATACGAGCCATGGCATTGGCATTGGGAAATAAAAAGTAATTAATAAAAACTATTTAATAGTATGGGCAAAGTAATGATTCTTTCATCTCTAAATGCAATTGAAATGTAATTAAAGGCAACTGGCGAGGCTTAAAGTCTAATAAAATAACAATTACTTCTAAACCGGCAAAGTTAATTTCTATTGTGCAGAATTAATCTGATTACCTAAAAAATAAAAACCAAATTATAATAAACAGCGGTAGAAGTATCAGTAAAGAATATTTAAGAATATAAGAGACGAAAGAAGGACATTCGGCTCCTGTCTGTTCGGCAATACTCTTCACCATAAGATTTGGTCCGTTTCCTATATACGTCATTGCACCAAAGAATACTGCGCCGATTGAAATTGCCTGTACTATGATTTTATGACTTTGCAGTACATAATTAATTTGTGCATCAACATTGTTATGAACAAACTGACCTAAAGCGGCATTTAGAAAGTTCAGATAGGTCGGAGTATTATCAAGTACAGAAGACATTGCGCCTGTTGTCCAATAATATTGTCCTGCTTGTTGAAGACCAAGATTTACTGAGTTTTGTCTTATCCACTCCAAAGCCGGAACCATTGTTACGAATATTCCAACAAAAAGAATTGAGACTTCTTTTATCGGGATAAAATCAAAGTTATTCTTCTTATGAATTTTAGAAGATGTGGAATAATAAGAACCAAGACCTGCAAGAACAATTAAAGCTTCACGTAAAAACGGCGGATTAGAAATGAATACCGAAATCAAAACAATAGCCAGGAAAAAAATATTAAACAAGCCTTCTACCTTAGCGTGCTCTCCGATTTCTTCTGCTAAATTTTGTTGATGATGTGTAAGCCTTTCAAAATGATAGCTGTCGATAATATAAAAGATAATCAGTATGGCTGCTATTGCAAACAACCAGATGTACCATAAATTCTTAACTGACCAAAAGAAAGGAATTCCTTTCAAGTATCCCATAAAAAGCGGAGGGTCGCCGACAGGAGTTAATGCCCCGCCAACATTGCTTACAATGAAGATAAAAAAGATTATATGGAACGGCTTAATCCTGTAATGGTTTACCCGGAGATACGGGCGAATTAAAATCATCGATGCGCCAGTTGTGCCGACGATGTTTGCGACGAGAGCGCCTATTGCAAGAAAGATTACATTTGTAATTGGCTTCGATCTTCCGCTTAAACGAATATGTATCCCGCCGGTGATTACATAAAGCGAACCTATTAAGGCTATAAAGCTTATATATTCATGAAGTGAATCAAGTATTGGAAACGCAGAATGAAGTACAAAAACATAATATAGGATAACAAGAATTCCCAAGCCGATTGATACTACCGGGTAATATTTATCCCACCATTGCCTATTAACAAGTGGAAAAATAGCAATAGAAGTCAGTAGGACACAGAAGGGAAGACATGTCCAAAGAGATATAGAATTAGTCAGCATCAGAAATTTTCTATGATTAGTATAGTGATATTTTTCTTATAATTTTATGTTATACTATGCCTGGAATAATGGAGCAATGGAATTGACAGATTACTCGCTTATTCCTACGAAGGCGTCCTTCGGGCAATATTCCATTACTCATCCAAAGAACCCTTCAGACAAAGAGTAAAGTTTCATAATGTGAATTACAACTTTAATATGGATATTATTTTTTAAATCCTAATTCTTGTAAATCGCCCGCTGTTTAAGCTGCTTAACAAACGTCCATCCGTACCCGAGAAGAATTCCGAGAGAAACTATCCATTGGATATTGCCCTTAAACAACATTGGCACGCAAACCTGAATAAGAGCCAATACCATTAGCAAGATTGCTATCCGACCAAATGAACCCGGCATAACCATCCAGCCGGATTTTAATTTACCGCTATCACTAAGCTTTTTATTTTGCCGGCGAGCTTGAGTTTGAAGCAAGCCAAATAAAAGACCGACTACACCGCCTATTACTAAAGCGCCTATCGTTAATAATGTTTCAATAAATGTGTTCATAAAAAATCCTTTCTATTTAAATTATATTTAAGATACCCAACGTCTCAAAAACGTTGGGTATCTATCATCTGCAATTAAAGTGGATGAGTTGTCTCAGCAACTTTATCCATTTCAAAACCATTATAACCAAGCAGACCCATTTCAGGAATATCGAGTCCGCCGATCTCGGTTTCAAGCGATACACGGTTACCAACTAATTTGTCGGCAATTTTATATACAATTATTGAAATAATTGAAAGTGTTACGAAGCAGGTTATCACTCCAATCAGTTCAGCCCAAAACTGACCCATTCCGCCTCCGTAGAACAAACCTCTTACGGTTCCGGCAACGCCATTCCATCCGTCACCGTAAGTTCCGTCAGCGAAAAGTCCGATTGATAGACATCCCCATGCGCCGTTAACTCCATGAACAGAAATTGCGCCTACCGGATCATCTATCTTCAATTTATCAAAGAAAAATACTGATTCGACAACAAGAATACCGGAAATCAAACCAATGATTGAAGCACCGCCTGCGCTTACAAATGCACTTGGAGCAGTAATAGCAACGAGTCCCGCAAGCATACCGTTAGCCATCATTGATGGATCGGGTTTCTTTGTTCTGAACCACCACATCCACAATGTTGCAGCAAGAGCTCCGGTTGCGCTTGCGAGCATTGTATTTACTGCAACAACGCTTATTCTTAAATCGGTTCCAGCTAATGTAGAACCTGGATTAAAACCAAACCATCCGAATGCAAGAATAAATGTTCCTAAAAGCGCCATAGGAATGTTATGTGGTTGAACAGGATTGACACTTCCATCTTTATTGTATTTGCCATAACGCGGACCGATAAGCCATGCGAAAATTAAAGCAATAACACCTCCCTGCATGTGGACAACGGAAGAGCCTGCAAAATCTACATGACCGTGACCGAGACCGAAGTTTGTACCGAGCTGTGCCAACCATCCTCCGCCCCATACCCAGTTGCCGAATATAGGATACATAACTGAACCTATAAAGACTCCGTAAATCATGAAAGCGGAAAACTTCCATCGCTCGGCAGCGGCGCCGGTAGGAATAGTTGCCGTCGTATCCATGAATACCATCTGGAATAAGAATAAAGCGAAAACTGCAGTATCGTATCCTGCTCCTTGAAGCAAGAAACCGCTCCATCCAAGAAGCCCAAACGGTTTGCCAAAGAGATTTATAGTTAGCTCATGGCTCAATCCCGAATATCCGCCAAGCGTACCAAGCGCCCCAACTCCGCCGAACATAAAAGCGAATCCGCATAGATAAAAACCCAGCATACCCATCGGGTATATCATGAAGTTCATTGCCATTGTATGTGAAGCATTTTTTGCACGTGTTAAACCGGCTTCTACAAGCGCAAAGCCGGCTTGCATAAACATTACAAGGAAGCCCGTAATTAGTGTCCACATAAAGTTTATAGCAACATGATTATGTCCGACAGCATCACCGATTTCCTGTAAAGTCGGCGAGCCTGGTTTCGCTGCCGGAACATCTACAATAGTTCCTGTCTTAGTTCCGGATGGATCCGGCTGGTCGCCTGCATAAGCTTTTGCAGGAATCATAATCGAAAGTAAAACTGCAAGCGTTGCTGCTAATAGCAAAGAGTATATAAAATTATTTCTCATCATCTTTTTTCCTCATTATAATTTTTTTAAAAAGTATATACTGAACCAATAAGAAGAGTAACCTGACCATTCTTTGTATATGCGCCTGAGTCATCTTCAAAAGTATTCTTATCAGACATGTCTCTTCTGAATTCAAAGCGTGTAGTTAGGCTGTTCGTAAACTTTAATTCATAAGTAAGAGTAACTTCGTTTAACTGTTGAAGCGTTCCCGTTGTAAAACCGCTCTGGTCATAATAGTCTTCGACACGTGCAGCAATAGCAGATACATCCGACAACGTGTACTTGCCTGTAAGCGCAATGCCTTTCCATACTGCCAGTCCCGATGGAGCTAATGCCTCTTGTCCGTAGTCTGCATTAACTGTAAGAAATAAATCATCGGTCGCCTGGTAATTAATTATTGTATCGAACACATGGCGTTTCTTAGTGCTGCCGGCCTCTTCCGGTCCGCCGATATAATTTTGGATAATTGTAAATGAAGAGAAAGGAGACCATGTTATTTCTGCTCCGAGTGTTTTGTCCGTATTATTTTCAACTACATTATTCCAGCCGTTATATAAATATATAGTAGCATTAAATTGAGGGCTGAAAACATAATTAGCACAAACTCCCAAATGATAATACGGAATAGCATAGGCAAACAATATCGATCTGCTGTAATTGATGTTGGATATTGACTCAATTACCTCGCCGCCCATGTGTGTAACCATTTTCCCGGCATTTATAGTAAGACCGCTGCCAACAGGCAATACTGCTGTAAGATAGGCATCTTCAACATTGCGTAAAGATTTCTCTCCACCAAGACTTGCATCACTGTTTACAAGATCCATAGTTTGTCCAAAGCCGAGGTCGACTCTGAATCCGACAGGGCTTGCAGTTTTTTGCAAAGTAATCTTTGCTAAGCTTAGATTAAACTGATTTTCATAGACATCAAAGTTCCTGTAATCATTTATATGGCTTGCCGGGTTGTTAAAGTTCTTATTAAAGTTAACATCTACCATTCCGCTTATGGAAAGAGGGTTGCTCGTAGTATCTTTTGATTGGGAATAGGACGTACTAATAAGTGGGATAAAAAATAAACTAATTAGAATATAATTTTTCGCTGATTTATAAAATTTAATCATATATTATCTCCATAAATTATTGAATGAAAAATTTACGTAAGTGCGCTTTCGCCCCGTTCTTCAGTCCTAACTCTTATTGCTTCATCAATGGAAGAAATAAAGAGTTTCCCGTCTCCAATTTGTCCTGTTTTGGCAGCATCTATTATTGCACTAACAGCGGCATCCAGTTTGTCATCCGCTACAATAACTTCAAGCTTAATTTTTGGTATGAAGTCAATTTGATATTCAGCGCCTCTGTAGACTTCTGTTTGTCCCTTTTGCCTTCCGATACCGCGCACTTCGGAAATAGTCATTCCCTTTATCCCCGCTTCAACAAGCGCATTTTTAACATCATCCGCTTTATGCGGGCGAATTACAGCTTCGATTTTTTTCATTATAGCACCTTTTAGTTATTTGAATTAAGTAATTAGATAGAAAATCTTTACAAAATAATAATATTAACATTAATAACCTTAATTTATTAAGTAAATTAATATTTACACATTAATTAGTAAGTAATTAATTCCATTTTGTCAAGTGAAATATCCCACATAGGTTGATTCATTTTATAAATGTTTAAAAAAGAAGAGATATGGAGGAAATTATTTAAGAGGAATTATAAAAGTGTTTTTACAAATTGAATATTTTTTGTCTAATTGATATATATTTCCATAAATTCTATAACCTCTTTTGTTGATTCTAAAAGCGCCTTCGGCTGTTCCAAGTGCTCTTTCGCCGGCGAAGGTGCTCTTAGAACGGGCGATAACGGTTGTAGAACTAACGAAAACTGACTTAGATTGGGCGAAAATGCGCTTTGATATGATGATTGATCACATAGAACAGTCGAAAACTGTCTTAGATGTGACGAACTAACATATAGAGCAGCCGAAAATTGGTTTAGAAGAGACGAAAATCAATTTATATTAGAAATATTAGTTTTCAGAAGCATAAATCTCTAATTTCTACAAAAAACAAGGTACCTCATTGGATTATTATAACCCATAAGACTAAAACTTTTTAAAAATAGCTGTCCGGCCAATCCTCAGCATTTTAGCGGACTTGGTGTTATTTCCTCAACACATTTTCAAAACACTAATGAAGTTCAACTCCCAATGTCTTCTCTTGTAAATTTATGATTTAAACCAGTTAAGTGGTAAACCGTTGAAACGGTTGATATTCTTTTCATATAAGAAATTAGTTCTTTAACTGTTTTAACAGTTTCTATTAAATCTGAACTTCATAATTATTGAATTATAAATAAGAAGAAATTGATTGAGCAATCTCAATTTATTTTAGAATGTTATATAGAAATGCATCATCTTACTTTGCATTTATACGGCATGCTATATATATTTGAAATCAAAATTTTGAATTTAAATCATAAAAATGTGATCGATTTTGATAAAAGATTTAAGTGAATTTCTCGGAAAAGAAGTCACTCTCAAAGGTTGGCTTTATAATGAAAGATCTAGCGGAAAAGTTAAATTTTTAATTTTAAGAGACGGTACCGGTCTGCTGCAATGTGTCTATTTCAAAGGTAATGTTTCAGAAGAAGTCTTTGATTTAGCTAGCCGGCTTGGGCAAGAATCATCTATCGAAGTTACAGGCAAAGTTAAAGTCGAACCACGCGCTCCGGGCGGTTATGAACTTGACGCTACTGGACTTAAGTTAATTTCAGAAGCTCACGATTATCCGATTACTCCCAAAGATCATGGTGTAGAGTTTTTAATGGATCACCGTCATTTGTGGCTGCGCTCCAATAAACAAGTTGCAATATTAAGAATTCGTCATAGAATTGTTAAAGCTATCCGCGATTACTTTGATGGACACGGTTTCACTTTAATGGATCCTCCAATTCTTACCCCTGCAGCATGCGAAGGAACTTCTACTTTATTCGAAACAGAATATTTCGATTTGGGAAAAGCCTATTTAACTCAATCCGGTCAGTTATATGCTGAAGCTGGTGCTATGGCTCTGGGAAAAGTATATACTTTTGGCCCCACATTCAGAGCAGAGAAATCCAAAACCAGAAGGCATCTTACTGAATTCTGGATGGTTGAACCTGAAGTTGCTTTTGCAGAACTGAATGATGACATGGATTTAGCTGAAGATTTTTTGGAATATATTGTTCAAACAGTTTTAAAAGATAAAGCTGAAGAATTAAAAGTGCTTGAACGAGACACAACTAAACTTCAAAAAGTTAAAAAACCCTTACCAAGAATTTCTTATGATGAAGCTGTAGATATTCTTAAAAAGAATGGAATCGATTTTCAATGGGGCAATGATCTTGGCGGTACTGATGAGACGGTAGTATCGAATCAATTCGATAAGCCTGTTATGGTACATCGCTATCCTGCAGAAGTAAAAGCTTTTTATATGAAGAGAGATCCACAAAACGAAAAATTAGCTTTAGCCGTTGATGTGCTGGCTCCAGAAGGCTATGGAGAAATTATTGGAGGCAGCCAAAGAGAAGATAACTATGAAGCTCTCTTACAAAGAATAAAAGAACATAACTTACCTCAAGAAGCATTTGAATGGTATCTTGATTTAAGGCGCTATGGCTCAGTACCTCACTCCGGATTCGGATTAGGGTTGGAGAGAACAGTCGGTTGGATTTGTGGACTTGACCATGTTAGGGAAACTATCCCATTTGCTAGAATGATATATAGGAATACTCCTTAAGTATTTCATCAATTAATATTTATTTGTAATAATATTCTTTCAAGTAATAATGAATTTAGAAATAATATTGTTTGTTATTTTCGGAACAATCGCTGCCGTATCATCTATACTTATGATTACAAGATCGAATCCGGTTATCAGCGCTCTTTTCCTTGTACTAAATTTTGCATCGCTGGCTGGACTTTATCTTTTGTTACATGCACAGTTTATTGCTGTTGCTCAAGTTATAGTGTATGCGGGCGCTATAATGGTTCTGTTCCTTTTTGTTATAATGTTGTTGAAACCCGAGCATGACAAACTTTTTAGCACATATCCTCTAATAAAAAAGTTTGCGATTGTAATTGGAATCTTAGTTTTTATTCAGCTCGCCTACATGATTTTTCTGACTAAACCGTCCTCAACAGAAAATCCATCTATTCAGGCAAGCATAAAAGCTGGAACAATTGAGCAGATCGGTTTAGAATTATACTCAAATTATATTTTACCTTTTGAAGCTGCCGGTTACCTTCTTTTAGCGGCAACAATCGGCGCATTAGTATTAGCTAAAAAGAAATTCGAATAATGTTATGATGATACCAATTGAATATTATTTAATTCTCAGTGCCTTCATGTTTATTGTTGGCGTTACCGGTGTTCTAACAAGAAGAAATGCAATCATTGTCTTTATGTCGATTGAGTTGATGTTGAACTCTGCAAATTTAACTTTGGTTGCATTCTCATCATATCTGGGTAATTCAGTCGGTCAGCTTTTTGTATTCTTTGTAATGACTGTAGCCGCAGCAGAAGCTGCAGTAGGACTTGCAATCATTATTGCGATATTCCGGAATAAGCTTACAATGAACATCGATGAGATAAATATTCTTAAATGGTAATTCTTGAAAAACTCTTTTTGATAAATAATCCATTGCCTAAAGTTTTATGATTCAATTAATGTACTTGACTGTTCTTCTTCCGCTCGTTGGTTTTTTAATCAATGGTCTATTAGGAAGCAAGATCAAAAATGAAAAAGTTATTGGAATTATCGGAAGCGGAACAATCGGTATTTCATTCCTCATTGCTGTTGGCGCTTTCTTCCAAACATTAAGTTTGCCTGTCGAGCAAAGACAAACAATCGTAAATTTATTTTCATGGCTCAATGTTGGCGGTCTTAATATAAACGTTGCTTATCAGATTGACCAGTTATCACTAATAATGGCTTTAATTGTAACGGGTGTTGGATTTATTATCCATGTTTATTCTATTGGTTATATGCATGGTGATAAAGGCTTCTGGAGGTTTTTCTCTTATTTAAACCTATTCATATTCGCCATGATGAATTTAATCCTAAGTGATAACTTCGTTCTTCTTTTCCTTGGATGGGAAGGCGTCGGACTTTGCTCATACTTATTGATTGGTTTCTGGTACGATAGAAAATTTGAGAAAAGCACAACCTCAGATGCAGCCAAGAAAGCATTTATTGTAAATAGAATTGGCGACTTCGGATTTCTTCTTGGAATGTTTCTAATCTATTTAACTTTTGGAAGTCTTAATTTTGGAGATGTATTTTCAAGAGCAACAGCATTAAATATTCCTACCTCAACATTTAATTTGATAGCATTATTTCTTTTCATTGGTGCTACTGGAAAATCAGCACAGATTCCACTTTATGTTTGGCTGCCTGATGCAATGGCTGGTCCTACTCCGGTTTCAGCATTGATTCACGCTGCTACAATGGTTACTGCCGGTGTTTATATGGTTGCACGGTGTTCTATTATATTCGCA
>JAMCWE010000081.1 GCA_023475265.1 Bacteroidota bacterium | reverse complement strand
ATAATTCAAAGGAAGGATATTCTGCCAATACGAAACCTTTATAACCATTTTTTTCTTTCATTACCGCACGTTTAATAATACTAACACCTGATAAAGGCACGGAAGTCTTTATTGTCACCATCAATGATACAAACCTTGTGGCAACTTCTGGTTCAGTTTTTAATTCATCTCGAATATTTCGAGTATAAACATCTACCAATTCTTTGACTTTTGTGGCAATTTTACTTTCAGCCATGGTTCGCGCATCATCTAAAGCACCGTCTAAAAAAAGAGAAGTTTCTTTCAGTTAAAAAATCGGGTGGATTAATATACCATTCCGGTACCTCGTTAACGAATTCTTTTATTTCGTATGTCCCGCTAGAGCAAGATGTAGAGATTAGTACAATTAAAATAGCTGTGAGTAAATATGCTATAGTTTTCATAACACCTCCTAAAATTTATTTTTGAATTTTTTTCAAACATAATTTTATATTTTATCTTACTCTATTGGAATGTCGTTTATTACAAATTCGATTGGATTGCCACTATTTCGTGTTTCTGTCGTAGTATCAAACTTAGCTGTAAGATTGAATAAATTGCATTGTTTTCCACCTTTAGCTTCAAATGTAAATTTGCTCACTAATTTTGTTTTTGGAATAAGTAACACACCATTACTAATGCCCGCTGTTTCGTTTCTAAAATCCCAACGTTCTCCATTTTCATCTAGGAGATACGTATACTTATCTGAACCACCTGAATTCCAACCACCCGAACCCCAACCCCAGCCCCAATTCGAAACTAAAGCCCACAACCAAAGTCCGTATGGAGTTGTTTCCAAATTTTCAAAACGGAATGTGATATTAATAATGCCACCCGATTTTTTAACTGAAAGAAGAGTAATTTTTATTCGCTCATTTTGGTAAACGAATTCCTTTGCTGTAGATTTATCAGAACTGTTCAATGGTTTGTTATCAGTTTTAAGATTTGATTTATTGTTTGTTGCTGATGAAAGAAGTTTAGAAACAGATTCATCCTTTAATATTTCTACGGATGCTGCTGCAAATATTTCCCCCGTCTCTGTGTTCAACATGCGAGCATTTACTTTTAAGCTTTGAGCTAAATCAGCTATTGTCCCAGAAACAATAGCATCTACTCCTAAAACTTTTCCTAACTTCTTTGCTGAATTTGGGTCTATCATCCCAGTTAAACTTAGCTTCTGCTCAGCGATTATTTTGTTAAGTAACTGTCTTTCGATGACTTTGAATTTCTTTGTGAGGTACAATTTAGTAATTAGCTCTTCTGATACGTATTTGCCAAAATTTGTAACATTTCCATCTAAGTCTGAAAATTCAATAATAGCAATTTTCTTCTTATTATAATCTGACATTTCTTTTGAAATTTGTTGGCTGAGTTCATTTATTCTTTGGTCTAAACTACCTTGAGCAAATGAATTTGAAAACATTACCAACATTATTATTGGTGTTAGTCGCAGTATTGAGAGGCAATAAAACATTTTCACCCCACATTTTATTGAGTTATTAAAATTTTAGGAATAGTAACAGTTTTCTTAAATTCATTTACTGAGATTACAACAGTAACAGACTTTGCCTGTGAATTAAAGTTTTTAGCAAGAAAATGTACCGCAACTGGTACATTAGGGACGAACTGTTGGGAATATAACCACCAGTCTGAAACATTAGGTCCAATTTGGATTGCAGCAAGATATTGGTTCCCCATATTATCATAAACATAGCACGGAGGACTTTGCCCATTTAATCTAAAGAATATTGTCTTTTCAGCATCGCTAATATTTTCAATTAATATAACACAATCTAAGTTATCAATTCTAATTTTGCAGCTCTGAGGGGTGAAAACAAATCCTTCAGCTTTCACGCTTTCCATTGATAAATCACTTTTCTTATTTGTAGTTGAAGGTGATTCTGTACTTGAGGGATTGGATAAGGCCAATTTGCTTTTTGTTGTATTAACCTCGCTCATTAATTTGGTCACGGATTCATCTTTAAATATTTCAACAGAAGCTACGGCAAATATTTCTCCAGTCTCCGTGTTTAACATACGTGCATTTACTTTAAGACTCTGAGCTAAATCTGTTAGTGTTCCCGAGACAATTGCATCTACTCCTAAAACTTTTCCCAACTTCTTTGCTGAATTGGGGTCTATCATTCCAGTTAAACTCAGTCTTTGCTCAGCGATAATTTTATTTAGTAATTGTCTTTCAATAACTTTGAACTTTTTCGTTAAGTATAATTTTGTTATTAACTCTTCTGATATATACTTGCCCAGATTAGTAACATTACCGTCCAGATCAGAAAATTCTATGATGGCGATAGTCTTTTTATTATTATCAGTCATCTCTTTTGATATTTGTTGGCTAAGCTCACTGATTCTTTGATCTAAACTTCCTTGTGCGAAAGAATCAAAAGTTTGTATCGCCAAAAGCATTAATATAATCTGTATTCTTATTTGCATAAAATATATTCCTCCCATCTTAGTTTAAACAGAAAATGCATATATCAATTTAAATTCTTGGATTATTTGAATTTTTAATCTGTTACCGGGATTTTTGATATAGTTATGTTTTTCCTAAAATCTTCTATGTAGATCACAACAGTTATAATTTTTGCATCTGGATTGAAAATTTCAGACCAAAAATGAACTGCTACTGGGATATTTGGAATAAATGGCTGTTGAAACGGAATAGTAACCCCTCCGACTTCAACACGAGCAAGATATTGGTTCCCTAAATCATCGTAAATGTAACTTGGTGGCTTATCAAACACTGTCGCGATTCTTAAATTTTTTTGAGCATTTCCTTTATTCTCGATTAATATAATACAATCTAATCTGTCCCTTAGAATTTTGCAGCTTTGCGGAGTAAAAACAAAACCGTTGGATTCTACACTATTGGCATGCAGGGTGCTTTCATCTTTATTTGAAGGATGCAGCTTATTGCTTGTAACATTTACCTCATTATTAGCCGAACTTACACTGGTAAGCAATTTGTTAACAGACTCATCTTTAAATATTTCAGTAGAGGCAACAGCAAATATTTCGCCACTTTCAGTACTTAGCATTCGAGCATTTACTTTGAGATTATGTGATAAATCTGTTATCGTTCCCGACACGATTGCATCTACTCCTAAAACGTTGCCTAATTTCTTAGCAGAGTTTGGGTCTATCATTCCAGTTAAACTTAATTTTTGTTCGGCTACAATTTTATTGAGTAGTTGCCTCTCAATTACTTTGAACTTTTTTGTCAAATATAATTTTGTTATAAGTTCTTCTGATATGTACCTGCCTAAGTCTGAAACATTTCCCCGTAAATCAGAAAACTCTATAACAGCTATAGTCTTCTTATTATTATCAGTCATTTCCTTTGATATTTGTTGAGTAAGTTCAGTTATTCTTTGGTCTAAACTGGCTTGCGCAAACAAACTTGAAATCATTACAGTGAATATCATCAACGCAGAACTAGTCACAGTGAAATGTTTCAACATCATTCCCTCCATGTTTATTCTTCTGATAATATATTTGATACAAACGAGCGCGCTAATTCTTCCCAACCGTTTTGAACTGCATTTAGCTTTGCTTGGTTATCATTTAATCCGAAACCTGTGATACTTCTTAGGAAACTCTCGCTCTGTAATTTACCGTCTTTTAAAGAAATTGCTTTGTAAGATACATCTACACTATAGTTAATCATACCTTGATATTCATTTCCATTAGCAAAACTTAGATCTCCTATAACCAAGTAATCAAAATCAATTTGTAACGAATTTGCAAGCTTATCATACTGTTCTTGTTTTATTAAAAATTTAATTCTATCTGAGCTTAACCTTTTTGTGTCATTTTCTGTAAAAGATTGGAAACCATATTTTCTTAATTCACTTGAAGCAATTCCTGTATAACTCTCCTCATTGACACCGGAATTATTATTTAGAACCAGCAACACTCTGTAAGGGCGGTTAATTGTTTTTAGAGTGAAATTAAAAGTTGTATTTGTTGAAATTCCTTCTATCACTTTATTGAATTCCGAATAAATATCCGGATTGTCAATAAATTCATTAAGATTTAATCCAACACTTATTGCGAATGATTTATTATTAGAGGACCTTTTTAATTTTGTGACATTGGCAGTGGATATACCTTGTTCGTCAGTTCTTTGTGATGCTGTTAAGTCGCCTTCACCAGTAATAAAATTAAAATCAACCCTAAGTCCAGATACAAGAATATCATTAATGTCTTTATAAATTAGTTTTACCGAAAGCGGTTTGGAAAGCGGTCTATCTAGAATTCCTTTTTGATTATCACCTTCAATTTTTTCAAGACTAATTCGTGAGAGAACATCGCGTAATAAATGCAATATACTAGTCAGTGTAACATCTGTTTCTAATGTAGAGGAGGGGTAATAAGATGGCTTTAGCAACGTATAAAGATTCTGAAGAGGTTCTTTTTGAGGAAGAAGTTGGATCAAAATTTTGGTTTCGTTCAAAAAGAAATTTAGTCTTCCACTTTTTATATATTCACTTAAAGCAGAATTGCTGCTACTTATTTTGTCGTTAATTTCATTCAATTTTATCGCGACTTCCTCAACAGCTTTCTCGCGGTCTAAGATTCCTAATGAATAAATAAGTTTATTTTTTTCATCTACATATCTCTTAATTATCGATAAACCGCTAACAATAATTGATGATGAGATGTTTATCACTGCTTTTGAATATTTCTCGCCAGAGGCTTGTTCAGTCAAACCGTTATCTTTACTCTCTACCAATCTAATTTCAGTCCGTCCAGCAGTCTTATCAGTTTTTATGTTTGACAGTATCTTGTTTGAAATTTCCGAGAATGCATTATAATCCGCTTCTTTATAAGCGGCGGAAATATTGTTTGATACTATTTGCGCCACACCCAGGCCTGTCAAATATTTGGGTGAATTATAAATCCCCCATACGCTTGGATTATTCCAATCAGGTAAAATAGTTTTTTCGGGAGTGCTACATGATACGAAGATGGTAGAGAATAAGAATAACAGTGTGTTGATTCTGTAACTCACCATTACACCATAACAAAGTTTGTTTAAAAATCTCTATAACTAGGTATAATGTCAACAAAAATCTTCGATTCAAAATGAAAATTCTATGAATGCTTTGAAAAAATAATCTTTTATCCAACAACAAAATTCAATTGTTCCTAAAACTGAGGTTCACTAAGTTGCAATTAAATTTTTTGCAAAGTCTAACGGGTCAACTATGAAAAAAACACTCATCTTCTGGATTCTCGCCTTCATAATCACTATTGGTTCTGCAATTTATCAACGACAGACCGGTCCAACGCATCCCCTATCCGGCTCAGTTAATTTCGATGGTAAAAAAATTAGTTATGTTCTTGATCGAAGTAACGAATCAACTTCAAATTGCGTCGTTCAGATCAAAACCGGCGATCCGGCAATCAGCGGAGTTTTAAAGTGGCGCAAGTTTAGAACTCTCGATCCGTTCAATGTTGTAGAAATGAAAGGGACCGAAACTTTGAAAGCCGAACTTCCTGCACAAGAACCGCTGGAAAAATTGCAGTACATGATTGAGCTTAGAAAAGATCAGGCAACTATTACGGTACCGGAAGACAAACCGGTTATAATTCGTTTCAAAGGTCACGTGCCTTTAGGCATTTTAGTTCCTCACATTTTCTTTATGTTCTTTGCCATGATGCTTTCTACCAGAAGCGGCTTGGAATTTTTTAACAATACGACAAAGTTGAAAAAGTTAGCTATGTGGACTCTTGTTGTACTTTTTATCGGCGGATTTCCGCTGGGATTTTTGATGAATTATTTTGCATTCGGACAAGTGTGGGGAGGATTTCCTTACGGAAACGATATCACCGATAATAAAACGTTGATTGCTTTTGTTGGATGGCTGCTTGCTTATTTCATGATCAAAAAGGAATTGCAGCCGAAACTCTTTGCAGCCTTGGCTGCAATATTAATGATTGTGGTATATAGCATACCGCACAGCGCGTGAAATCTTGAAATAAGAGCAAGAGCAAGAATAAGAGCAAGATTGTATGGAGATATATTTTGATCATGAAAAATTAAAAGTCTATCAAAAGGCAATCGATTTTATTAATTGGTCTGAGATTATCTTTAAAAAAATTGAACATAAAATTTCTAAAGTTGATCAATTGATAAACAATAAGAATATAATACATAAATTCATACTCTTGTTCATAATCTTAATCTAATATTTAGGGAGATTTTATGTCTTCAAACGAGAACTCAACAACTAACGGTTTACCATCCAACGCATACACCGAGCTGAAGCCCGGTGAAGAATACAAACCAATTATGCCTGCCTCGCAAACTTTTCCTGAGGTGACTCCTTATTCTGTAATGGTTGGATTAATAATGGCAATGATTTTTTCTGCTTCGGCTGCTTACCTGGGATTGAAAATCGGTCAAGTGTTCGAAGCGGCTATTCCGATTGCGATTCTTGCTGTAGGTTTATCAAGCGGTTTGAAAAAGAAAGGATCGCTCGGACAGAATGTAATTATTCAATCTATCGGAGCGACATCCGGTGCTGTGGTTGCCGGTGCAATCTTTACTCTTCCGGCAATTTATATTTTGAATCTTCAGGCGCAGTTTTATCAAACGTTTCTATCCTCGCTGCTCGGCGGATTTTTAGGAATACTTTTTTTGATTCCGTTCAGAAAATATTTTGTTTCGGAAATGCATGGACAGTTTCCATTTCCGGAAGCAACCG
>JAMCWE010000006.1:5044-6760 GCA_023475265.1 Bacteroidota bacterium | reverse complement strand
AGTAGCTACACTGAATTAGAAACTCTTCCAAATATTGATATTAACATCAAGGAAGGTAATTCTTTAATAAGCCGGTTTGATCTGCACGATAAAGAAGCAAATATCCTTGATTCTACCCGCCAAAAAATTCGTCTGGCAACTGTAAAATACAAAGAGCAAGTCTTTATTTACAAATCTACTAATGACAAAGCAACCAAAGATGCCGCCCGCAAAAATATTAAGCAGATTAAAGACAGTTTTGCTCTAATGGCTAACCCGATTGACAAAGAATATAAACGTCTCAAAGAACTTGAAAACAGTTTAGTTCAAGAGGTTCTTTCATTTGATCGTGAATCTGTCGAACATTGGAATAAGAAAAGGAAAAAGGATCAAGACGAATACGACAAACTGAAAATTGAATATGATAATAAACTAAAAACTCTATATCACAATGCTTTTGAATGGAGGTTCGAGTTTCCCGAAGTGCTTAACGACGACGGCAAGTTTGTTGGATTTGATATTGTAATTGGGAATCCGCCGTATGGAGTAGAATTTAGTTTAGATGAAAAAAATATCTTTAAACAAAAATTCATTTCAAATATTGGAGAATTTGAAGCGTATACTTTTTTCATCGAAATTGCCCTTAAGTATATTACTAATAGTAAAGGAATATTATCGTTTATAACTTCCAACACATGGTTTTATTTAGACAAATTCTTTCCTCTACGAAAAGATATAATATTAAATTGTTCCCTTGATACTTTGATTGAACTTGAAAAACAAGTTTTTACTGATGCCCCCGACATCGTCCCGGCAATATTCTCCATAAACAAAACAGAATCAACTAAAAGCACAAAGCTATTTAAGGCGGAAAGCACACAAAGAATTTATGACCTTACTGATTTTAACCTGTTTACTAAAAATGTTGTTCCTCAGAAAATCTTCCTACATTCAAAGTCTTGTATTTTAAATACAAAAATTGATTTAAAAAAAGATTCTTTATTAGAGAAATTAGCGGCATTCCTACCCATTAAAAATTATTATAAAGTTGTATATGGAATTAAAACTGGCGATAATAAATCGAATCTTAGTATCGATATTAAGAAATCTGGAAATTGGCGAAAATGTGCTTCCTCAGCAAATAATATTAGCAAATATGTGATTAATTGGAAAGGTGATTATTTAAATGTTGGTCCTCATTTAGACGGCTTGAATAATATAAATTATGAACAGCCTAAAATACTAATTCAATATATACGGAAAATAAGTATGCCTATTAGACTAGTATGTGCTTTGGACAATGAAGGTGAATACTATCCGCTTAATAATTTTTCATTTATTATCTCTGATAAAGGTAACTCTCTTGCTTTTCTTCTGGGTATTCTCAATAGCAAACTCATGAACTGGTATTTCGCAAATACCTATATCGATTATAACATCAAACCAAAGTATATTGAACAACTACCATTTAATATGAACAAGGTAATTCAAAAACCAATTGAAAAAATGATTAATAAAATAATTGGATTAAAAATGAATATCCCAGATTCTGATACTAATAAATTAGAATCTGAAATCGACAAACTCGTTTACCAGCTTTACGGATTAACTGAAGAAGAAATAAAGATTGTAGAAGGAAACGGATAAATCTGTTATAAATGTTTTAATATTTCCAATAGCCCAATAATTATTTTGGGGGTTATGTGTAATTGAATTTTTACCAATAAACCATTTCAA
>JAMCWE010000006.1:0-5034 GCA_023475265.1 Bacteroidota bacterium | reverse complement strand
GAATATCCCAGATTCTGATACTAATAAATTAGAATCTGAAATCGACAAACTCGTTTACCAGCTTTACGGATTAACTGAAGAAGAAATAAAGATTATTGAAAATAATTAGTCTTGTTATTGAAATGGATAATTGAAAATTATAAAAATATAATTCATTTTTAATTTTTTTTAGATGACTAGAAAATACAAAACATGGAGTAAATACAGTAATAAAAATGAGAACATTTTTCATCCTGAGTACACTGTTCAAGAAAATCCTTTTCGAGATATAAGCGAACAAGAAAAAGAACAAATTTTTAATGAAATAAATAGAAAGATTGCGGAAGAGCTCCCGAAATTAATCCAAGCATTAAGGGATCAATTAATTGAATTTATGCCTCTTCATCCTTTGTGTCTACTTACTTATCATTTTCCTACTCGTCCGGTAGGTACCAATAGAAAAACATTGATTAAAATCGAACAATTTCAAGTGGAATTGTTACAAGCTTTTTTTCTAAAAATCCCCCTTGATGAATACAAGGATTTGAAGCCTTTGACTCCAGATAAAGTAGAACCCTTAATTGAATTGATGGATAAAATTACAAGCTATAAAGGCTTCTTAAGGATTACAAGTATTGATAGAACTTTACCCAACGACATCCTCAAAAAACAATTTATTTTGGATTCAATTAGAAATAGCACTGAAATAGTCAGAAATTGGGCTTATCCCGAAGCTACTTATAGAATGTTGAAAGATATTTATTCTCTTGTTAATAACAACTTATTACAGAGAACGAAAATTGATGTTCTGCTTTTAATAGATTTTTTCCAAGAACTTACAGAAATTATTGAAGAACGAATCAATGAACATTGGAAAAAACTTAAGGAAATAATGAAGCTTAATGATAAAAAAGAAATTATTTCAAAATATATTGAAATGTTCCCTGTAAAAAATACGTCTGAAGAATTCTTTGAATTCAGTAGGCGGTTCAAATCGCGAAAAGATTTTAAATATTGGTTGCTTGGTCATTCAGACATCTTGCTAAATGACCTTTTTAAAATTGACATTAGTATATCTAAGAACAATTATGAAGGTAGATTAACAGAAAATATTTCAGAATTGTTAAATAATCTCTCCCATGAAATCGGGGATCTTAAAGAGGATAACGAAGAATTTTTTTACTTAGACAATCCTATTTGGAAGAAACCTTTTATAAAAATTAATAACAGCGAATATTATTATCCAATTCCAAGTATGTTTCAACATAGCAATTTTTCAATTATAGAAAATCTACTCTATCCAAAAGATAAAGAGTTAAAAGACATTATTGGGAAGAAAAAGTCGGAGTATTTGGAAAAATCAATTGAAAAATTATTTAAGGAATCATTTCCATACGCAACGATTTATAAAAATCTTTATTGGTATAGCGTCGCCGATTCAAAAGAATATGAAAATGATGTTTTGGTAATTATTGATAATGTATTTATCATTATTGAAGCTAAATCCGGTAAATTTAGCAAATCCTCAAAAAGGGGCTCTCTCAAAAGAATTGAAAGTGAATTTAATGATTTGATTTTAGAACCTGCGATTCAATCGAAAAGATTTGAAAATTTTCTTTATAGTCAAATCGGTAAAGTAAAATTAAAAGATAAAAATGGAATAGAAATAGAAATTGATTGTAGCAGTATTAGAAATATTATACGATTAAGTATCACATTAGAATTTATTCCAGTTTTGTCTAGTAGTAAGAGAGAATTGTTTGAATCTGGATTTATTGATGATCTTGATACAATCACAACAACTATGTCATTGAATGATTTGGAAATAGTATTAGAATTATTACCCAAACAAAGTGAAAAAATACATTATTTCTTAAGACGTTATGATTTTGAAAAGAATGCTCTTTTTGATGGTGATGAGCTGGATATCTTAGTTTTTTATTTAGAAACTGGCTTTAATAAAGGTGAAAGTGAATATGGCCAAGAGACACTGATACTGCAAGGTAATTCTGAAAAGTTAGATAATTATTACTTATTTCGTTATTACGATAATTCTATTGTCAAACCAATACCGAGAAGGACTAAGTTTTGGAATGATATTTTAGATAGATTCGAAGAAAAACATAAACCAGGCTGGACAGAATTAGCTTATTATTTATTGAATGTTTCATACGAAGATCAAATAAAAATCCAAGAGGCAGTTGAAAAACAAAGCAGAGTAGTAATTCGAGATTGGGGTAATCCAAAATTGAAAAACGCAGTAGTACTCACCTATGGTCCACCTCAAAAAAAAGAAATTTTTGTATGGTTTCTTTATCTAGATATGCTGAAAGAAGAACGCAATAAACAAGTTCAAAATATTGTTGGACAAGAGATGGAAAGGTTAAATGTTTCTCGTGCCTTGGTTTTGGGATCAAATTTGTCTAAAAATTACTATCCATATAGTTTTATTGCTTTGCTAAAATCAAACAATAATAATCTTTCTGAACCAATTTAAATATATAATAGCTATGCTGCCTAAATACGTAAAAACGATCCGTGAAGAAATTTTCTATGGATATGTAAAGTAAAACTAACGAAATAAGACTTGCTCGATTTTTACAGCGGTGAAGAAGTAAAGGAGAAATACAAACAAATAGAAAATGAATTGACTAATAATTTGTAATTGAGGAAGGTGTAACAAAATGCTAAAACACAAAGATATTATTAAATGTATTGTTCTACGGTTACACAATTAGAAATTAATTATAACAATATTATTACCATCAGCGGCTTTTTCTTTAATTTTTTTCATAAACAATCAACAGTTGTAAATCATTATTAAATAAATTAGTTTACTAGTAACAAAGGTCATAAAAACCAACCACAACATGGCAAAATCAATTCCGGCTTTAGTGAACAAAGAAATGTTAAAATGGGCACGTGTTCATGCCGGGTATAACACTATAAAAGAAGCCGCAGCTAAAACTAAAATCACAGAGAAAAATCTTACTTTATGGGAAAGTGGTGAAAAGAGTCCTTCATTACGTCAAGCAGAAAAACTTGCAAAATATTATCACTGTTCATTTTCTATATTTTCACTGAAAGAACCTCCGGTAGTAACTCCGCTTGCAAAAGAATACCGCCGCCTTCAGGGTGTGAAATCTGGAGGTGAATCACCTGAATTGCGCGTTGCTCTGCGTGATATGATTTACAGAAGACGTATTGCTCTAAATCTTATGGAAGAATTGGGAGATTCTCCTAAAGAGTTTTCTCTATCTGCCAGACTTACTGAAAAACCGGAAGAGCTTGCTGTTCGTATCAGAAAATTATTAGGGATTACGGAAGAAAAACAGTTTAGCTGGAAAAATAATTCTGAGGCATGGAAAGATTGGCGCAACGCAATAGAAACTGTGGGCGTTCTTGTATTACTTTTCAACGATGTTGAAAACGAAGAGGTTCGTGGTGTTTCACTTTTCCATCCTACTTTGCCTGTTATCGGAATCAATAGCCATGAAAAAAGTTCTTCACGCCCATTTACATTATTGCATGAATTCGTTCATATCTTACTATCAAAGGGGAAAGAAGAAAAACCAGCTATTGAAGAAAATAGATCTGAATCGGAGTGGAATGAAATAGAAAGATTTGCAGAACAAGTAACCGGCGCCATTTTAGCTCCTAAAGACATAATTAAAAAAGAACAACTGCTTCTGAATCGTTCTACCTCTTCAGAATGGTCAATTAAAGAAATTCAACGCTTAGCAAACAAGTATAAGATAACGCCATTAGCTTTAGCTACCCGTTTATTAGTTCTCAATCTTATATCACCATTATCTTACCGCAAATGGAAGGATAACTGGCAAGAATACTTAACTCAGAATCCTCCAAAAGACAAAGGTGGTTTTGCAACACCTGCACAGAAAGCTCTGAACCGCAATGGAAATATATTAACCTCATTAGTAATTGATGCTCTTTCATATGAGCGTATTACTCCTGTTGATGCATCTCTATATTTGAAAATCAATTATCCGCATGTAGAAGAGCTTAGAATGTTTTTTGCGTTTGGAAAACCTTTGCTATTTCATTCAGCTGAAAGCGTTTAATTGTATTCTGTTGATACAAATATTTTCCTTGATTGGTGGGATAGACGGTATCCACCGGATTTATTTCCTTCAGTAAAAAAAGCAATTGAAGAGTTAATAAACCAAGGTAAATTTTTTGCACCGGAAAGAGTACTCGAAGAAATACATCGGGTGGGTTCTAATCCATTAAAGAATTGGGCTAAAAGTCATAAACAAATTTTTTTGCCGCATGATGTTCATCTACAAGAAGAAGCGAATGAAATTCAATTTAAGTATCCAGATCTCATTGATAATAACTCACCTTATGATGAAGCAGATCGTTGGTTAATAGCTCTTGCTAAATTAAAAGAATGGATTGTGATTACACATGAAACTTCTGTGAAGAACAAAAGAAGACCAGATCGAAATCTTTACATTCCCGATGTTTGTAACTCTATGAAAATTCCTTGCAAAGAATTTTTGGAATTACTTCGTATAGAAAAATTATCTTTTTAGTTTAATCGGTTACTGTAATAATCTTTTTCTTGACTGATGACAAAATTCAATTAGCAAATATGCCTCCCAAATGCGTAAAAACAATTCATGAAGAAATAAAAATTGAAAAAGGAGACTGATGTAGACGTTCGGCGAGCGTTTCAAACAAGATTGTGAGATGCACTGTAGTGTGTCTCTACCGAAAGAAATAGTTTTTTGATCGTGCGTGTGCTAATCGGAACAATATTTTAATTGACATTCATAAACGTTTTAATCAATTTAGAATCAAGTCCTCCTACTTCTTTGCATAACATGGAAGAATAATACGGAGGTTATATGAATAGATTTCTTTTTTACTCACTGTTACTTTCTCTTTTAGTATTTCAAGGCTGTAAGAAAGTTGAAAGTCCCACCGAGCCTGAACAAATAACTCAAGATGAAAAAATCAAAACCGGTACGGTAATAAACGTAACCGATCAAACAGTCGGTACATCGGGCGGAACAATCAAAGTGAGCAAGC
>JAMCWE010000117.1 GCA_023475265.1 Bacteroidota bacterium | reverse complement strand
TTAGTTAGCCATCTAATGCAGGAAAACTCAATCGAAGAAAATGCTGCATAAAAAAATTTCTATTTTAAATTTTATCTTATTATTTCTAAGTTAAAATTTTTCTATTATTCTCATCAACCTGCACTTCAATCTTGTCTTTTCATGAGGGCTTTTATAAGTAAATTGAAATTATAAAAGCCTTTTTTTATCTTTTTGCAAGATGGCTAACTAAATTTATTTTCTTCGGCTCTCAGCCGAATGCCGAACCTAATTTAAAACGGGTGACAATTTTTTTAATTCAATAGTGATGAATTGTTTTGCAAAAATTATTGTGTGCTAAAACAATTTAAAAAGGCTAGGTGAGACAAATCAAGGTTCAACTTAAATAGGATGTTCTTGAAAAACCATTTTAGTTTTTTTGTTGTCAAACCAAACAAAATACTAAATATAGGATATCCCAGCATTCATGAAGAAAGAAGTTCAATATAAAACATTATTTCGATTAAGCGGAATGATAACCGATATTTTTCCAAATGCCGGTGCTCGTTTCCTCGATTCATTAATTATAAACATTCTTGGTAATAAATTACTATTAAATTCATTTCTGCAAAAAACTAAAAATTCTGTTGCAGAAGTAAAACAGTTTAACCGGATACTTTTCGTTGGCGACCTAAACATTGGTGATTCAATTATTGGTTCGTGTGGTGTATCTTCGTTAAGAAAAATTTTTCCGGATGCCGAGATTGATTATACCATAAAAAAATCCGCAATAAATTTAATTGATGGAAATCCTGACATCTCAAATATTTTACCGATATACAACAGCGCACCTTATCCAACAGAGAACGATCTTATAAGACTAAGTAATGTTTTAAATAATAAAAATTACGATTTGATTATAAATTTCTGTCCGATGATTCCTAACAAATTTTTCGGCAATAAAGAAGTTATCAGTTATACTTTAATGGCATCTGAGCTAATCAGGAATGAAGGTATTCAAGATTCCGTCAATAACATTAATTACCTGTCATTTAATTTTATAAGAAATGCTTTTGCGGATTATATTACTGATAAAGATAATTTAGAATTTAAAGGCGCAAAAATATTTTTATCAGATGATGCGTTAGATAATGCAAAGAAATTTTTTATTTCAAACAACATTCCTAATGACAAGCCCGTTATTATGTTCAATCCGGATGCATCTGCAGATTATACAAGAATGCCGTTTGATTTTCAAATCGATCTTCTTAAAAAGCTTTCACACCTTCAATGTACGATATTAATCGGCTCGGGGCATGTTGAAAAATTTATTGAACAAAGAATTTTAAAATATTTTCCCGAAAACATCGAACAAAATATATATGTAATTCCGCCTTCCGTTGAACTTGATGTTTATGCTGCTCTTATTGATCTTTCAGATATTTTTATTACAGGGGATACAGGCCCTCTTCACATTGCCGCTGCACGTAAGTTCTCGCGCTCTACAGGTGAAAGCCTCAGAAATAAAACTGCTGTCTTTTCGGTTTTCGGAAGCACTCCTCCGCGGATTTACGGCTACGATTCTGAAAGAAAAAATTTTCTGGCGGCTAATCAGGATGCACCTTCTAAAGCTTTTATTGCTCATACTGCATGTAGAAATATTTCATGTATAAATAAAATGGCAAAGGGCTGCAGGGAAGTCCGCTGTTTTTACAATCTTAATACTGAAGAAATATTTTCAGAAGCAATAGAACATCTTTGTACAATCGAAAAGTTTTATTTCCCGCAAGAGCATAGTATCTTTGCACATTAAATTTTGAATTTATCTTTTGTAAGATTGGAATAATTGAAAATAATTAGGTTTTATTATTCGCCTATTCCAATTTCTCAATGGATAAAAACTATTTTTTATTAGAAAACAGATTTTGCTTGATGAATACTCTTCTCTTTTTGTTAATTACCTACATAATGGGCATCTTTACTGCAATTCCCATCGGCGCAACTCAAATTGAAATAGCTAAACGGTCATTAAACAACCACCGGCGTGCCGCTTATATGGTTGCGGCTGGCTCTGTTTGTTCTGATGTTATGTATGGATTTATTGCTTTGTTTGGTATTGCTCCTTTTCTGAAAGAAAAAGATGTAATTGCATATTTCGGACTTGGAGCTGCTGCAATACTTTGGGTGCTGGCTTTTTTTACTTTCCGCGACGGCGCAAAAAAAAATATGCTGGAGCTTACTCACTCCGCAATTAAAAGCAAACGACTTTCCTTCGTTACCGGCTTCTCTCTGGCTGTTACAAATCCTATGATGATTTTCTGGTGGCTCATCGGTATGAAGATTATAAAAGACGTTAAATTAGTTTCGGAATTTACTACCGGAATTACGGTATCATTTTTAATTGCCGGCGGATTAGGGCTTGCCACATATCTTTTTTCCCTCGCGAACATACTTCATTGGGCTAAGAAATTTATATCAAATGAAATGATGAAGAAGGTGAATTACGTATTGGCGGTAGTTCTTATCTTACTATCATTTTACTTTCTGTTTGGCTCTCTAAAAACTTTATTGTAATTGTAACTTTTATCAAACAAAAATGATCAACTTATTTTTTAATTGAGAAAGGCACAATAATTACGAACTATCCTTCAAGGTTACTGTTTTAGACCATGAAGGATGCTGAATAGAAAAGCAACATTGAAGGTTTTTAAAAGCAACCTTCAATGTTTTATCAAATTTATGTAAAGTGAATTAATATTATTGCGGATTCTGCGGCGCTGCCGGTTGTTCCGGAGCTGCGGCAGTTTTTGTATTACCTCCGCTTACGTCTTTTATAACTCTTGCGGCTATGTATATGTTATAAAAATCATTATTATCTTCTCTAAAATGTTCAATTAATCCATCGATATCTTCTTTAAGAATATCATCTGCTTTATCAAAAGCTTCTTCCTCGCCAATAATTGCAGAAGATTTTTCTGAACCGCTCATTAAATGGCTGTCCTCAGCTTTTCTAAAATCATCTATTGTAGTTTTTATCGCGTCTACATTTTCCGGCTTTATATTATAGTCGCTCAAATTTAAACGGTTAGCGTCAAGCTCTTTGTAAAAAGAATCTACGAAATTATCAAAATCATTTTTACTGAGCTTTAATAAATACGCACGTGTAATTCCATTGGTAAGTTTAATAATTGCTTCAAGCTTGTTTTTCCGAGCAAACGAACGCATTGAAGCTGCCGCAGGGACTAACAAAACTATCAAAGCATGTTTTGTGTTTACTTTTTTCTCATACTTACCGGGCTTGGCTTTTTTCGCTTCATCAGTGTATTTAGTTATGTCAGCTAATGCATCGCGTTTAAGGCATGGAGAAAAAATAAACCGATTGATATTACTAACGCAGGTATTGTAGCTATAACTTCCCAGAACCTTATAAATACCGCGTCCACGGTACTGAACATTGTTCTTCGATCTTTGTTATGAGCTGTCATGGAATCCTCCTTTTATATATTGGATCTATTTATTGAAATTGCGGGCAATGTTAATTATTAAAGTGCCCGCTGTTTATCAAGTTCAAAGTACAATATATTCCTAAAGAACAAACAAAATAACAAACACGATATAAACGTTCTCAACGATCAAATTTATTATAACTAATTGCTAATGATTAAAATTATGTCTCTGCCTTGATACTTTATACATCTGTTAGTCTATTAAATGAAAAACTATCTTGTAATAAGCGTTCAAAACAAAATGGGAAAAATTTAGATGCTGCCCCAAATCAGTCCCTTTTGGCGTAATAAACTTAAGCCGTCTTTTTAAATTTGTCAAATAAAAAAAATAAATAATGAAAGTTTTTTCTGATTCAATCGTATTTCTAAATTTATATGGCTAAGCCTCTTTTTGTATTATATTTTTTCTCCATGCCTTAAAAGGCGTGGCTATATTTATTGTCTTTGCATTTTCTTAAGTATTATTTTTTCTGCCAACTTATCGCCACAGCGTGTTCTAATGAATATCGGGAGTGTTTTTTATCTTCTTAATTATTTTTCAAATTATTTTGTTTTATCTACTATAGCCACGGCATTTACGCCGTGGATTAATTATCAAAATTCATTTTCGGCTTTAGCCGCATTTCGCTTAAAGTTAGGATTATTTCTCTCAAATAATTTTGGTTCCTTTTTTACGATTACAATCTTTATGTGTTACTTGAAGATTTAAAAATCTATCTCTGCCTCCTTTACCGAGGGGTAAAATATGGTCTACTTCAATATCGTCATTGATAAAAATACTACCGTTACATAAAGGGCAGATACAATTCTGATATTTAATTAATTCTTCTTTCTCTTCTTTTGTCAAATTAATTTTACGTTCAGCTACAGAATATGTATTACGAAAATCATTTATCATATTTAAATAATTATCTCGTTCATTTGGGCTATTGAATGGAGTAGGGACTGTTTTAATATAAGTAATAATTTCTTTTAACCTCTTTTTTATTGTCTGCCTTTTTTGGTTCACAATTTCTTGAGATAAAAAATGTAAAATGTACCATAATGCATAAAAATCTTGGAGAGTCCGTTTATAATATTTTTTATCTGATACATTAAACACAGAAGTAAGTTCTTCGTCAAGAAATTTAGATTCATCTAAAATATTTGCATCTATTAATATTGTTTTCAATCGCCTAAGAAATGATTCCGTTCTCTTTATACTTTTAAGTAATTTTTTCTTATCGTCAGCTTCAATGGTAGATTTATTTAATAATTTGGTTACTTCAGTTTTGCTCTTTACTCTGACATAAAGCGAAGTGTCTTTGTGGTAAATATCTAGGAATGGATAAAATTGTTTTGCATCATAATCACTATACTCTGATTGATATTCTAGATACGCGATAATCGTAATAAGTTCTTCATTCCGCATTCTTTTATTATTTTCTTTCTTTAAAACATAAAACCAGTTCTCATATTTATCATTAATCTCTTTGATAAAGTCAATAATTTCTTTATCTATATATGAGTTCCACATCTCAAAGGAATTTTCTTTTATGGGATAAGGACGATTATTAAGTCTAATAAATAAATCGACAGGATTAAAATTCGGGTTTAATTTCTGATCAATAAGAATAAATGAAAGTGAGAAATCGTAAATCAAATCTTTGTTTTGTTCTGAAAGTTCAGAAAATGTTTTCCCTTCAATCTTTAGATCCTCTAGGATCTTTAGTTTAGTTAATGCATATCCAGACTTCTCAGATTTAACTTTGTTCCCATTTTCATCAAGAAATTCTCTATCAATATATCCAAGGATTGAAAGTAATCGTTGTTGCCCGTCAATTACTTCATAAACGCTATCTGTTCTTTGAAAAATAAATAGAGGTGGTAATTTGATTCCAAGTAAAATACTTTCAATAATTGCACTAGATTTTAATTTATTAATAACCTCGCCTCTTTGATATGGAGGTCGAACTAAAAACTTTCCTTGAATCATTTTACGACATATTTCATCAATTGTATAAGGGATTGGTTCAGGTTTTTCAATTCTGATTGTCTCAAAACTTATGAATTCTTGGTTGTTCTCTTTTTCTCGAATGTCTTTGATTTGTTCACGAAAGTTCTGATTGCTAGATAAATAGATTGAGTAATTTATTTTAAAATGGTTACCAAATAGATCAGCAATACCATTATAGCGCCGCATAAATTGATTATACATAAATTGTCGATCATCGTCTACGAATGTGTCAGTGTTATCTTTAAAAAAGGGAAATAGTTTGCTTAAGAAATCACTCTCTAAAATTCGATTAAGATTTATTTTTTCTTTTTCAAGAATAGATAAACTCCAAAAAAGTGATTCATATGCATATCTTGATAAAGTTAATTTTACGTTTAATGAGTATTCTCGAATTTGGTCTAGTAGTTTTATTTTATCAATGAATTTCTTATATAATTCAAATGTGTCTTTAATTTCTTCTGAAAAACGATCATAAAATTCATCGAGTATTTCCTTCTGACGCGCAGCCGTTATTGGTAATTCGGATGCTACAAGTAAGAAGCGTATTTCTTGTAATACTTTTTCAAGTGTGACTTCTTTTTCTAATTTATATTTGTCGCTCTCGGCAAGAAATAAAGAAACCATTGTTGAATAGAGATTATCATTTTTCTTGAGATGACGTTTAAAGAATTGGGTAGGTTCATCATTTATATAAATTGCTTTTTCTATTTCAACGCGTCGTAAAGGAGTAATTCCAGAATTATATCGTCTAAAAATTTCCTTTTTCAACATATCAATTGTTTTTTCTGTTAACCGGGTTTCGTCAACAAGAGAAAACTTAATTATTCTTATTCGAGTATCTAATAATAGGTCTCTTAGTTTTGATTCTAAATCAGAATAATATTTCCTATCCAAGAACTTTAAGAAGTATAGACCCTTTCCAGAAAGAGAAAAATCATTATTAAAGAATTTCAATATTGTTTCAAATCTTTGCTTACCATCTATTACTTCGTATCTATTTTTCGATTCAAAAACAATTAAAGGCGGAATTTCTGTACCAATAAGAATGCTTTCAATAAAGTAAGTTGCTTTTGTATTATCCCATACATATTTTCTTTGGTAATATGGTTCATAATTAATTTTATCTCTTACTCTTGTTCCCAGAAGTGTTTCTATTGTTTTATCCCATGGTTCAATTTTTAACTGATTCTTAAATATGCTTTGTATTTGCTTCTCTTGTAAGTATAATCGTTCCTCTGTTTCATAAGAATAATCTGGTTCTAATTCCTCATCATTTAGATATCGATTCTTTTTATATTCAATAACTCCATTATCGCGTG
>JAMCWE010000104.1 GCA_023475265.1 Bacteroidota bacterium | reverse complement strand
AACGTACTATGCTCTTTGCGGGATCAGTTTTGTTTTGCTAATCAACTTTTACAACAAACTAATTCTGAAAAACTAAACCCGAATGCGACTCAATTAGACCGCATCGAAGACGCGGTCGCTGTTGAGGCGCTTGTTATACATTTTTATTTTATTCATTAACCATTCTTTTTTTAAATAAAATATCAGTGAGATAATTACAATCATTCCAATTGCTGTAAATAATTTTATTTTAGGAATTGTCTCAGTCCAATAATTATTAATACTTTCTCTATATTCAGCTACAACAGGTAAATATGTAGGATAATATTTTAAGGTATCCATCAAAATATTATATTTCACCAAATTGATTTTTCTTAATATTTCCGAATAATCAACCAAATAACCATTAGGTGGAGTATAGTAGGCATAAACATCATAGTTGTTAATTGCAAACTCTTTATCTTCTTTAGTGCGATATTTCTCATACCAACTAAAGTCAAAGCGTCTGTGAGATTTAATTTCTTTCTCCTTTACTTCTTTTCGGAGGAAATCGGTTACTTTGGGATATTGATTTGGCGTTAGTACAATCTCAGAATACAGAGCATCCCAAAGTTGATTCGTTGGTTCGTCCCAATCCTTTCGAAATCCTTTTTTAAAATTCTCGATTATTCTTGATAATTCTGCAATACTATTGTCTCTTATTAATCTCACATAATCGTGCCTAATCATATTCTCAAGAGGAATTACATAATTACTTCTAATTTTGTTTTCTATTGCTAAAACATTAGAATAATCTGGTTGGAACCAAGATGAAGTTTTATTAATAAGTAATGATGATAATACTAAACCCAGAATTATTGTTAGGAAGTAGAATCCAAAAACAAAACACGATGAGAAAAACGATTAAAAATAAATTGGAGAAAAATAGATATTAAGAAAGCCATAAATATTTCGATCAGAAGTTCACTTATGATTAGATGCCGTTCGAGCGTAACTTTACTATTAGAAAAAATAAATTCCTTTTTTAGATCATTAAATAAAAAATCGTATTCTTTCACTGGAATCTTATCTTCTAAATAATAATGAATTGTTTGTCGCTCACTTATTGTTCTAAGTTTCTCATCACCCCAAGAAAATGGAGGGAAAAGCGAAATAACTATTGAAAGAAGTATAAAACTTCCAATTAATATTTTGTTTTTACTCATAACATTAACTCACTAACAAAATGTATAACGATGTTGCCGCTAACCGGCAGCCCAGAATAGCAATGCCGAATAGAAGCAACAACTATTTATTTATAAAAATGTTTCTTAGAACAAACTACCTTAAAGAGTAACTTAGTTTTGTAAACACTACTTTATAATTACATAAATGCCGCACTGAAAACGCTGTCCGTGTTGAGCGGCTGGTTATATTTTTTTCTCATATTGTGTATAGAATTACTTTCGTTTCAGAAATATTGTAACGATTAATCCAATTCCAACTATTACATCAACTATATTCCAAATTTCTCTGCCTAATGCAATTTTACTAAATGGTTGAAAAAGAATAGCTATTACTGCATACACAAATGATAAAGATTTATTGCCTTGCTTATAACTTTGGTATGAAAGAAATAAAAAACTAACTAATGCAAGAAATCTAATTAGTTGATAATAACCATAAGGCATATTTAATAAGCATAAAAGTAATAAGATGCTTAAAACTATTTTAAGTGCATTTATTATTTTGTTCATTGCTCGAAATATTTTTTATCTACTCTAAAAATCAACATTAAAAAACCAGAAATAAAACTAAAGATTGAAGTTAATACCCAAGTAATAATTGCTATGCCAAAAAGTATAATTAGTATTCCAATAAATATTTTCCCATTTGTAAAATTTATGTAAGCTAAGTAAAGGCCAACGATAAAAGAATAAAATTTAGTAAGTGCCATCAATAAATTTGTCATAACAACAAAACTAAATCCAAAACTTTTGAAGTCTTTTATATCACTTTCAGTTACTCCCCAATCGTCAATAAAAGCGTTTCTCAAAACTGCCAACTTATAACCAAAGTAACAATAAACAAGTAGTTGCAGATAACTAAAAAAATGAGGGAATGGTAGATTGATAATAGATAAGACTAAACTAAATAAGACGGAAATAATAATTCCCGAAATAAAAAAATTTAGGCCTATATAAAAATATCCGATTGGACCTAACAATAAAGATAAAAGTCCGGCTATGGTGGTATTTTTCTTAGTTAATAGTTTCATTTGATTTTTTATTCCTCACCTTGTGATTTTTCAAGACTATCTAAATTTTCCAAATGCCAACCAGGAACCCAACCAACTAAATCTCTAAATTTTACTTTGTAGAAATTTTGGGAAGGACAGAACAGCAATAGTATTACATTTTTCCCCTTGGGAATTTCACCTTTTATAATTCCAAGTTTTGATGGTATGCTTAAGACATCGACTTCCTCTTTTGTAAGGGTTGATTCTTTTTCACAAACAGTATAAAAGTCTGAAAGGATGTAACTTACTTCTACATCCGAGGCATAATATTCGTTTTTGTAATATTGTTTAGCATCTTCCGTTGATTCCAAATTCTCTTTTATTTTATTTTTTAAATATTCTGCTCTGTCAGAAGAAATAGAAAATTTTGAATGGAAATAAAAAAATCCGAAGAAAAGAAGAATAAGAATTATTACTCCAGCAATAATGCCTTTTCTTTTGTCGATTTTTGAATAGCTTGCTTGACTTAACCAGTATGACTCATAATCTTCTTTGTAAATAATCATACCAGAATTTCCCCAGTGTGCAACGCAAAGGGGAGTTTTGTTAAAATCAAATTTTATTGCTTTTGCATAAAAATCTTTTTTATCAGGGTCAAATATATTTTTAACAACAAGGTTGAAATATTCTTTACGCTTATATTTCCAAGTAATAATTGATTTGTCTATTTCCACTAAATAATAAATATTATCGCCAATTTTCAATTTTGTCTTATTCCCAACACAGTCGGTTACTTCCACTTCATCGCAAAATATAGAAGAATATGAATAAGAGTAATTTTCTTCTTCATATTCTTGATTTAGTGAAATTGTGCTATCATACCACTTCCTTTTATCAGGATTTGATAAAATTGAGTAAATGAAATTTATTTCTTTCATTTTAATTTCACCCAATTCTTTATCTTGACTCCTATCTGGATGATATTTCATAGCAAGTCTACGATATGCATTTTTAATATCATCTTGTGAAGCAGAAGAGGGAATTTCAAAAATATCGTAATAAGTATTATTCATTATCAACCAGCTAATGAAGTGAACCAAAGAATAAGAAATGGAACTACAATCGCAATTGAAATCGAGATTAATAATTTAACAACCCAATGTTGTGATGTCTCACCGGTTAGTATTTTCCTAAGATAATCCATTAAATAAACAACAATAGATGCTGCAATGAAAATCCAAAATAAGCTACCCCAAGCGACATCAAGTGCATTCCCATTTTTTCCATCATCACCTCCTAACAATGTCGTCCACCCAAAATTTCTTACTAACGTTACTATTGTGTGCCCTACTAAGTATATGAGATTAAGAATAATTTGACTATAAAATGCGATAGGAATAAATAGCCATAAATAATGGAACCATTTAATATCAAGTAACGTCCCGTTTTTGCTTTTGTCGATTGAATAATACGGGTCATTAATCAAATTGCTTCCGAATTTCATAAAATATATTGAAGAAACAAACATTACTAAATGCCCTAGGACTACGACTAATAAATTGAAGGTCGAAGAAGTAATAGCAAAAAACGCTTCACTTAATATATTATTAAAACCGGCTGAATATGTTGGGAAAAAAGAATCAATGATTACAGAAAACAATCCGATGAAAATAAAACGAATAAATACATATAATGTTGTAAAAATAATTTTTTCGGATAAACTTACTCTGCGGGATAAATAGCCGAATATAAAACCAAAAAGCCCCGCAGTAAAAGCAAGAATAAAAATGTGCAAAAGATTCAACCAAATCGAATCACCCCATATTAAATTATTCGCTTGAAAATCTCCGCCTAATCCTAGGAGACCTTTACGATTAAGATTTTGGATAAACACATTAACTGCATTTCCCAAAACCCAATCAGCTAAAAGCATTGCAGCAATAAATCTTTTGACTTTACTAAAAAAAGAATAGCTAACAGTCGCGGTTGGTTGCAAAATATGAGTTGTGTCCATTTTAATAACCATTTTTATTTTTATAAAAAATATAACGGCGTTGCAACTAAACCGCCGCCCATAACAAACGGCTAAGTTTTGTCAACGCAACTTTTATTTATAAATCAGTTTTGTATCACTAATCAGCTTTGAACAACAGACCGACTCTGAAAAGCTAAACCCGATTACCACATCAAACGACCGCATCGAAGATAGCGGTCGGTTTGAGTTGCGGGTTAGGTTTTGCTTTTTAGATTCTTTGAGATGTTAATAAATAAAAAACAACGAACCCAACCTTGAAATACAATAACCAAAGAACTCCACGCCGAACGACATTACAATTTATGTTTTGAGCGAACCGAATTAACCAAACATATTTCAGACGACTATTAAATATTTTTGCCGCTTAATAAGGTAGAACAATAAACTAAAACAACCACCAACAATAACCCTGTGACAAAACGAAAACCAGCAAGCCACCACCTAAGCATTGAATTATCTACTTGATGATTTTGTAAACCAACTTTGAACAGAACAACTTTGCTTTGCAAACATAACCAGAACTGAGCAACAACAAGAAACAAAGAACAAGACCTAAACAACAAACCAACTTGGTTGAAAACACTTACACAAATACAGCTTTGTTTTGAAACCTAACTATTAATTAAGCCGCCAACGGACTTCATGGCGGTTGTTGTTTATCTACCAATAGAAACTTTGTTTTTGTTCAAGAATCCTATTTTCTCGCTTGATATCATACACATCTACAAAATACTATCCAACGGGCTTCTTACACCCAAAACTGTTTTAAGAACATGCGTGTAAATCATTGTTGTCTTTATCCCGTGAGGTAGTTTTTAATTCTAGTCTTAATATATCTTTTTCCCCAGGCAGTCTTTAAATATTTTTCCCTTGCAGTCGCGTCTTGTTGATTGAGGCATCCCTCCCAATAGACCAACTCAAATGGAATTCTATTTTTAGTAGAGTATACTTTTCCTTTATTATGGTTATTTATTCTATTAACAATATTGCTGGTATAACCAACATAATAATTCATATCTTTTAACGATTTGAGAACATATGTATAAAAATATTTCATGATGCATATCTCACGGGATGAACGCTTTTGTGACCCAAAATCTCATGCACAGTTCTTATGTCATGCCCGGAATCAAGCAAATGTGTTGCAAAACTATGCCTGAAAGTATGCGGACTTCCTGGCTTATCTATACCGCATTTCAATATTGCTTTTCTAACTTCTTTTTGAATTACACTTTCGTGAACATGAAAACGATATTTATTTTTGCTTTTTTCATCGTAAATAAAACTCTTTGAAGGGAAAACAAATTGCCAGCCGGGATCTTTTTGCAAAACCTTTTTATACAAATACAATATTCCTTGCAATGCCTGATTCTGAGCCTGACCCGTGAGATAATTCCATTTATGTTCGTACATATCGGTTGTCATTCTACTAAAATATTTTTTTCCCATAATAAAACGTTTTTCTATCTCACGGGTTAAAAAGCAGAAACATGTCTACTGACCGCAAGATAATTTAGAAAATTTTTTATCTCTTCACCGCTTAGTTTATCGGGGTGAGTTTTATTGTTGAAGATTATGAATTGCTTAATCCACGAGGTGTAGCTTTCTTCGGTTTTGCACGAATAATGATTGACTCTAAGTTCGGTTCGCACCAAATCTAGAAGCTTCGGTTTATTTTCCCCTTTAACCCTTTCCATAAAATGTTTTGGTGTTCCTCCCGAATCCAACATAAGACAATCGGCTCAAACTTTCAAATAGAAACTGGAGCTCTAAACGTTTCAACGCGCAAACTCTTAACTCGCAACCGGCAAACCCGCAACCCGACAACTTCTATCCGAAATTCAAAATTCATAACTCAAAATTCAAAACTCAAAATCCAAAACTCAAAATTCAAAACTGCCAACTGTCCCATACTGTATTACCTTCTACATTGGTTTTCATCGTCTTTCTTATTTTATTTATGAGGCGAATCTAAAAAGGTCATTTTCAAATTTTTCTGCTGCTAATTTATACCGGAATCGTAACATTTGGGCAACTGAAATACCTTTTTAGAGTAGACTCATTTATAATCAAACTGTTGTATTGCGCTGGCTAATATTTTAATACTCAAAATTTTCCTTTATCCATTTCATAGTTCTGCATACTGATCCCGCATTCGCTCTACTTCCGTTCTGAATCCGTCTTGAAACCGTTTTAACCCGCATCAAACTCCGATGTAACTGCTAGTATCAAACTATCCCGCCGTTGTATTGCTGAAGTTGCCAGGCATGCCGCGCCTTTACGGTTCATTTCTAAATTAGTTATATTTAACTCAAAAGAATTGATTTGGGTTAAATTGCATCCATTGGCGGCTAAGAAGAGAATAATTGTTATCGGCGGCAATGCTGCGGGTCCGGCTGCGGCTGCAAAGGCAAAGCGCACCGCGCCCGATGCAGATGTTACGATGATTGAAGCCGGAGAATTTATTTCAACCGGCACGTGCGAACTGCCCTATGTGCTCAGCGGTGAAATTAAGAATTATGAAAACGTGGTTTTTTACAGCGCGTCTTCGTTCGAAAGTGAAAAGGGAGTTAAAGTTTTAACCGGTCATCACGCCGAAA
>JAMCWE010000208.1 GCA_023475265.1 Bacteroidota bacterium | reverse complement strand
AATTTGTACTCCGTTCGCCAATTTCGGATGAAATTTCTGAGCTCCTAAAAAAGTTAGAAATAATCTTTTAATTTGATTCAAATTCGCAGCCAAAATTTCTTGCCATACTAATTTGCTCAAGTCAGGAGATAAAAAAAGTTGTCGACTATTATCAAAGAAGGCTTCCTCAAACGGGAAGAAGCGTGGAAATTACAATTACCGGGGACAAGCAAGTTTGCGCCGAATTAAATTCAGAATTATTTGAATGGGTAATTGAAAATCTTATTAAAAATGCACTGGATGCAATCGAATCAAAAGAAGGAAATATAAATTTTTTAATAAAAACTTTACGAAACAATGTTGAGATTGAAGTATCTGATAATGGAAAAGGAATTGAAATGAAAAGGAGAAAAGATATTTTCCGGCCTGGTTATAGTACAAAACGGCGCGGATGGGGACTTGGCTTAAGTTTGTCGAAAAGAATTATCGAAACTTATCATAAGGGAAAAATATTTGTAAAGTCTTCCGTTCCAAACCAGGGAACTACTTTTAAAATCATTTTAAAAAAAGTTTAACTCATTTCAAGCATTCGAACAATCGGCTTTAAAGACTTTTCAATTATGTCTTCTGGTAGAATTATTTCCGGTCTTCTATCTTTCATGCAAAGATATAATTTTTCCAGAGTATTCAACTTCATATATGGACATTCATTACAGCTACAATTTTTTTCTGGTGGTGCGGCAATAAAATTCTTCCCCGGTACCGTTTTCTCCATTTGATGTATTATACCCGGTTCAGTGGCTACTATAAAATTTTTACCGCTGTCATCTACAACAAATTTCAAAAGTTTGCTAGTTGATCCAATGAAATCTGCGTGCATCAAAATAGCTTCTTCACATTCCGGATGAGCAATAATTTTCGCATCAGGATATTGAGTTTTGAGATCAATTATTTTTCTTTCACTAAAGGTTTCATGAACGATGCAAGAACCATCCCACAATAGCATTTGCCGTCCGGTTTTTTTCATCAGATATTTTCCAAGATTTCTATCCGGTGAAAATAAAATAGGTTGATCATTGGGAATTTGATTTATAATTTTTTCAGCATTACTGGAAGTACAAATTATATCGCTTAACGCTTTAACTTCCGCAGAACAATTTATATAAGTAATTGCTAAATGATTAAGATTTTTTTCTCGGAAAGATTTAAATAATGGAGCTGGACAACTATCAGCCAACGAACATCCGGCGTCAAGATCGGGCAAAAGAACTTGCTTATTCGGGTTGAGTATTTTTGCAGTTTCAGCCATAAAATGAACCCCGGCAAAAACTATAACATCAGCATTTGTAGTTTTTGCTTTTCTTGCAAGTTCTAAACTATCGCCAACAACATCTGCTAAATCTTGGATCTCAGACTCTTGATAATAATGAGCCAAAATAACGGCATTCATTTCCTTCTTCAATCGTTTAATCTCTGCTTCAAAATCAACATCAATACTTACTATTGAATTAACCATATCGTCTAGTTCCTTAAATAAAAAATTTTTCTTACAAAGTTAATAAAATTAAAAGATAATTTTGTCTCAAATTAATTTGAGTAAAAAGGAATTCTTAAAAATAAACAATTATAAAGTTTATTAAATGCAAAAATAACTTGTTTTTCCTATGGCACATTAATTGAATTTTATAATTTGAAAATAGAGATAGTTTTAAGCACACTCCTCATAATTTTCAATCTAAGCTGGCGAGTTTTTCTAAATGCTCGCCAGTCCTTCTTTTAAAGCTAACCATTAACAAGTAGAAAAGTTTCATCAAGTAATATTTACCTGTAAACTTGGCATTCTTTCAAAAACTTATCTTAAAAAAATGAAAAAAATGAAAAAAAATGAAGATTTTTACTGGCATGTAAATTGAACAATTACTTTTGAAAATAGAAAATAGTTTTAAGCATAGCATCCCTCCACAAGAATGTCACTCAAGCTGCCGGATTATCCCTCAATCCGGCAGTCCTCTTTTAAACCAAAAAATTAAAATTCTTAGAAAACATTTAGCAAAACTGTTGGCTAATATTATTCATTTGATTAATATTATTAATTGTCTATATATCTAATTGAAAGTTTGGAGTAGAATTTTAAATAATCTATTTCAGAAAAAATTATGAAATTATTTCTTCCATTTGGTTTATTGATGATATTACATCAACTTTGTCTGCTTCTACATCAATTATAATTTCACCCAAGTTAGATATCAACACAAATTTTATTTTTTCATTTCTGTTCTTTTTATCATGAAGCATAATTTTATAAAGTTCTTCTTTGTTCATTTTTTTTAATTGTTGAGGCAATTTTACTTTTAAAGGTAAGGTTAAGAATTCATCAAGCTTAGCTTTACTTAACAAGCCAATTTTATTTGATAAAATTAGAGAACAAACAATTCCTGCAATTACTGCTTCTCCATGCTTTATCTTAAAATTTAAATTAGTTTCAAAAGCATGTGCAAATGTATGCCCGAAATTTAAAATTTTTCTTAAGCCAGTTTCTTTTTCATCTTGGGATACTACTGAAGCTTTTATCGCAGCTGAAGTGAATATTACTTCTTTCAATATTTTATCATTTAAATTATAAATTTCATTTAAATTATTATTTATAAATGAAAAGAAATTTCGATCAGACAAAAAAGAGTATTTAATTATTTCACCAATTCCGGAAGTAATTTCTTTTATTGGTAAAGTCTTAATAAAATTAATATCTATTAAAACAAATTTGGGCTGATAAAATGCGCCGATCATGTTTTTTTTCTTTTCGAAATTTATACCTGTCTTCCCTCCAATTGAACTATCGACTGCAGCTAAAAGCGTAGTCGGAATATGAACTAATTGGATACCGCGCATAAACGTAGCTGAGACATAACCAGCCAAATCGCCGGTTACTCCCCCACCAACAGCAACAATCATAGAATCTCTGCCATAATTATTTTGAAGCAAATAAGAATATATCTTATTCAATTCGATATAAGATTTAGAATTTTCACCCGCTTTTAATGTATAATAATTAGCTTTAATATCAATTGAATTTATTTCGTTTCTAATTTTATTGAAATGATTTTTTTTTACATTTTCATCCATTATTACAAGTAGATGTCTGTTCAATTTATATTTATTAATTAATTCATTTATTCCTGATAAAATTTTATCACCAATTAATATTGGATAAGAATTTTCCTTTAGATCAACAACAACTTTTTCTATCATTATAATTTCCTTAGCTAAAAATATTATTTTTTTGACTGGATAAGTTTTGCAATTTGATCGACTAAAATGCCCATTGGTAAATTATTAGTATCAATTGTAAGATCAGCTTGTTCATAAAATTTTTTCCTGGCATTAAGTAATTCACTTATTTTTTTCACAAATTCATTTCTATCCAAATTAACTGTATCATCTCGTGTTAACACAGGCCGATCTCTTTTAAATCTTAATCTTTTATAGGCTGACTCAGGCGAGATTTTAAGATAAATAATCTTCCCTTTTTTTTTCATTAAATCAATATTCGCCTGGCTTGTTACAGTACCGCCGCCAAGTGCTAGTATAAAATTTTCTTTTTCAGATAATTCTTCTAAAGTTTTTTCTTCCAATTCTCTAAAATATTCTTCGCCGCTTTCTTCAAAAATTTTAGAAACTTTTTTACCTTCTTTAACTTCGATTACTTTATCCAAGTCAAAAAAATCCCATCCTAAAGTATTGGCTAAAATGGGTCCGATTGTACTTTTACCTGATCCCATAAAACCGGTTAAGTAAATTTTATTTATCATTTATAAAAATCTAATTTTTTAATAGCAACAACATCACTTACAAAAATAGTTTCATATTTTGTAAATACATAAGGTTGAGATGTATTTTATAGAAGTGATATTTAAAATGAATATGCTAAACCTAAGTCAAAAGCTACGCCATCAACATTTATTTTAGATACAAAAGAATCCTGAGCTAAATCCAATGAACTGCCATTGTAATTCACAATTTTCTTTGTGTAAGTATTTTCTACGGTAAATTGCGGGTCACGAAATTTCATTCCACCATGAAGAATAATTTTATCAGTTAACAAATAATCCATTGATACCGAAACATGAATTCCATAAGCGATATGAGTTTCAGTGCTGCTTACACCGGCATCACCAAAATTTCTTATGTGTTTGCCATAATAATATGCTACGCCTCCGCCCATTAAAAATTTATATCTTTCCATTGAAAAAGGAAGTAAGTAATAGATTGATAATTCAATCGGAATTAATTTAAAACCGTCTGTTACATTAATTGTGACAGTTCTATTGCCCGAAAATACAGTTAGATTTGGTCCAACTGCGGTCTTAGTCATTATTTCAGTATTTAATCCTAAAATAATATCATCACTTAATTTATATTTGAAATACATTCCATGATTAAAAATATCTTGCAGTGGAAAAGACGTATTTCGTAAAACTACATCTGATGAATTAGGATATAAAAATATTTTAGCTGAAGTGGTATAAACTGCATTTACTCCAATCATAAATTTGTTGCCATTGTATTGAGCAAATGAAATTGACGAAACCAATATTATAATTGTAAAAAATTTTTTAACCATATTTTTACAATAAAAATTCGAGTAAATATAGAAGTCAAATTGACAATTTCTATTTAAAAATCAAAACCCCCGGTTAAGAATTTAGCCGGGGGTGTTTTTTAAATCAACTAATTATTTATTGACCGTAAAATTGACTTCGGTTATCAACTATATCAGCATCTTTTTTTAATTTTGCCAACCACTCGGAAAAGAAAGTATTTTTCTTTTGCTGAATAATATTATCTCTGATTGAATTTCTTTGTATGCTGAATGCTGAAGAATCAAAAGGTGTCCGGGATAATACTTTTATCAGATAATATCCACGCTCGCCTTTAATAGGTCCAGATACCTTATTTATTGGCAGGTCCAAAGATTTGGAAGCAAAATTATAATCTACTCCTATAGTAGGGATTGAACCGGAATTGCTAAAATCGCCGGTTTGATTTACAATAACTTTTGAATCAATCGTTGTTGCTTTAGTTAAGTCATCTCCAATTTTAGATTTTAAATCTTCCGCTTCTTTCTTAGCAAGTTCATATTTTTTCTCTTTAATCACTTCAGGTTTAATTTGATCTTTAACTTGATCAAAAGTTTTAACGCCTTCATTAACAACATCAGAAACTTCTACAACAACATAACCTGATGAACTTCTTAATGCATCACTAATAGAATTTATACTATTCTTGAAAGCAAAATCTACGATGCTCTTGCCTACTCCAATTCCTGGCACAAAATAAGCATCTTTTGTAAATGTAGGAGTTTCTAGAAGTTTATAATTCATTAATTTTGCTTCTTTATCAAAACCATCTTTATTAGCTAAGTAAGAAAAATCTTTCGCATTGCTTAACAACTGATCTTTAGTTCCGGCAGATGCTTTAATTGGATTCACAAGTTTTTCAACTACATATTTTGTATCCGATTTGCCGGTAACTTTTATAATATGATATCCATAATTTGTTTTTATCGGTTTTTGAACAACACCAACTTTACCGCTGAATACAGCTTTTTCAAATTCCGGGACCATTTGTCCTTTTCCAAACCATCCTAAATCTCCTCCTTTTATTGCACTGCCGGGATCTTTAGAATTTTGTTTAGCTAAAGTTGCAAAATCAGCGCCCTTCTGAAGTTGATCATAAATTTTCATAGCTTCATCAAGGTTTTTTGCATCATCACCATATTGATTTATCAAAATGTGAGAAGCTCTAACCATTTCATCTTTGGAAGGAACTGTGCCTATTACATGATACAATACAAATCCTTCATTTGATGCAGCGGGTCCGACAATTGAACCTGGTTTAGCTGACATAATCTGATTTGAAATTGAAGCTGGGAAAGCAGAAATAGATAAAGTATCTTTTGAATAAGGTGAAGATGAAAAATTTTCAACCAGTGTTTTAAAAGTTGTAGTATCGCTTTGCGTTTGACTGATAATATTTTCAAGATTCAATTTTATATTTGAAGAATCTTCCGAGGAAGGAGCTGTGGGAAATAAAACATATTTTAATTTTCTCTGTGGTTTTATTTCAAACTGATCAAGATGCTGGTTGTAATAATTTTTCAAATCCTCATCCGAAACCTTAATGTTCGCATCCGGAAATTCAGTTAAGCTTACAAGTGCATATTGATCATTCACTTTTGTATTTTGATCAATAAACTTTCTTTTAAGTTCTGCTTCGCTAACAGTTATTGAAGCTAATAAAAGACTTTGTAATTTTTGAGTTAACTGATTTTGTCTAATGTAATCTTCAGCTTGAACTAAAGCTTGTGAGTTCTTTGGATCATACAAAGCATTAAGATAAAGTTGACGATTAAATTTTCCAGTGGAATCGATAAAACTTCGTTTCAAAAATTCAGGCGGATTTGGGCTTAAAATTATATCTCTAATTTCTTGATCAGAAACTGAAATTCCATATTTTTTAATTTCCTGTGAAAGTAAAGTTTGGGTAATCAAAGCATCCCAAACTTGGTCGCGAAATTGATCGTTATCTTCATCGGGTACATCTTTGCCAGATTGCTGCTTTATATTTTCACGTTCATTTTCCATCGCCTTGTTGAATTCTTGATAAGTGATTTTTACCCCATTTATTGAACCAACATTGTTTGTTCTCAATCCGAATACTTCCATTATATTTGAATCGGATATGATCATAAATAGGACAAAAATAACTCCGACTCCAATTATAAAAGCCGGTGCTAAACTCCTCATTTTGGCCATCATAGCCATGCTGCATCTTCTCCAGAAGTTAATTAAAAATTAAGAAGTCAAAAATAGAGACATATGCCCATAAAAGCAATTTAATTTTATATTATCAGCTTTAAATTAAAAAAAATAAAAATTATTGATAGTTTGGATTTGTTTATCTATAAAATTATATAAAAAAATAATTTATGAGTTAAAATAGATAGAGCTAAATTATAAGATATTTTATTTATATGTTTTACACGGGTTGACTTTCTAAATCTTCCAATTTATATTTCTTAATAAACTATTATTAAAGAGGGTTATAAAATGCTAGAAAATAATGATTTTCTTAAATACGTTCCCATTTTCTCTGAGTTAGATGATAGTACACTTGATCAAATCTCAAAGTTAGGAGTTCGAAAAAGCTTTGCAAAAGATTCTGTTGTGCTTTTTGAACATGAGACTGGTTCAGCATTGTTCGTAATAATAAATGGTAAAGTAAAAGTATCCCGCGTTAGTGATGATGGAAAAGAGGTTATTCTAACAATTCTTGGTGAATCAGATTTTTTTGGTGAGATGGCTATTCTAGATGGTCAATCTCGTTCGGCAAATGTCACCGCGATGGAAGATTCTGAATTATTTATTATTCAAAGAAGTGAATTCTTAAATTTACTTCATATTCATCCTGAAATTGCTGTAGCTTTACTTCAAGAGTTGACACAAAGATTGCGTTCCGCTGACATGAAAATTAAGTCTTTATCACTTAAAGATGCAGAAGGCAAAGTTGCGACAGTCATTCTTCAACTAGCAGACGATATTGGTAAAATAAAACAAGGAACTGTTGAAATAGAAAAACTTCCCTATCAACATGATCTTGCTAATATGGCTGGCACATCACGTGAAACCATTTCTAGAACTTTGCATTCATTTGCGAAAAAAGGAATGGTAGAATTGGATGGCTCAAGACTTCGAATACTTGATTATGAAAAATTTAAAGAACTATATAGCTAAAAATAATTTATTAAAAAGAAATGAAATGATGACAGGGAAAGTAGATCTACATACTCATACAACATTCTCAGATGGGTTTTACTCTCCAGAGGAACTTGTTATTAAAGCTAAACAAGCCGGCATAGAAGTTTTAGGAATTTCGGATCACGATAATATTGCCGGAATACTTGAAGCAACTGAAATCGGTAAAAAAATTGGAGTGGAAGTAATACCGGGGGTTGAAATCAGTTCCGATATAAAGGATAGAGAAATTCACATACTAGCATATTTTTTTGAACCGGAAAATCCTGAACTCGAACGCTATTTAAGTTTTTTCCGGGAAGAAAGATTAAAAAGAGCAATTAGAATTGTTAATAAGCTCAGATCAATTGGATTCGACCTTTCAATTGATGATGTACTGGAAAGAGCGCTAAATTCAGCTGTAGGAAGACCTCACATTGCGCAGGCTTTAGTTGACAAAGGATTAATCTCATCTTATTACGAAGCTTTTAATAAATATATTGGAAACGGCTGTCCAGCTTACGAAAAGAAAGTACATCTTTCTCCTCAAAGTGCATTTAAAATTATTAGTGATGCTGGCGGACTTAGTTTTATTGCACATCCTGGATATATGACTGAGTCTCTTCTCAAAGAATTAATAACTGCCGGTGTTGATGGCATCGAAGTGATACATCCTTCGCATTCTCCACAACTAATAAAATTTTATAGAGGAATAGTAAACGAATATTTTCTTTTAGAATCCGGAGGATCTGATTTTCATGGAGGCAAAAGAGAAGATGAAAATAATTTAGGAAAGTACTTTGTAAATTCTGCTGTTGTTGAAGCAATGAGACAAAGATTACTAAAGAATTCTGCATAATAATTATTCAAAGACTAAGCAAAAATTAAAATGAATATAATCGAAGGAAATTTTTCTGTCTCTAATCATAAATTTGCAATCGTGGTTAGTAGATTTAATGAATTCATCGGACAAAACCTTTTAGATGGTGCTTTGGAATGTCTAAAAAAACATAATTGTTCCGAAAATAATATTGATATTATTAAAGTTCCTGGCGCTTTCGAAATTCCGCTGGCTGCTCAAAAACTTGCTGAGCAAAAAAAATACAGCGCAATTATTTGTTTGGGTGCTGTTATAAAAGGCGCTACTCCACATTTTGATTTTGTTGCGAATGCAGCTAGCAATGGAATTTCCCAAGTCTCTTTAAAATATAATATCCCAATTGCATTTGGTGTATTAACTACGGATAATGTTGAGCAGGCAATTGAAAGAGCAGGAACAAAATCTGGAAATAAAGGTAGGGACGCTGCACTTACAGCTATTGAAATGGCTGACTTGATGAATAAAATTTGAAATTATTTTTGCCTTCCGTAACAAATCAGAATAGATGCACAAAATCAGAACCAAAGATTAATTATAAACTTTTATTTTATATTTATTATATAAAAAAATTATTAATTTTGAAGTGCATGGTTGTTATTAAATTTTATAATTTTTCCCCCACATTAATTTTGTAAGGAGAAATAGAATAAGCTGCTTGATACTATTTTTACTTTTATAATCAAAAGGACTTAAATGAAGATTTCAGCTAGTATCTTATTCATTCTCCTAGTTGCAATTCCGGTTTCACCACAACAAGCTTCAAATTGGAGAAATTATACGGACATGAAAAATGTTCAATCGATAATTTCTACCGCAAATAATATTTGGGCAGCAACTAGCGGTGGCGGTTTTCAATATTTAAATACTGATAGTAATTTTAAAACATTACACAAATCAGATGGACTCAATGGAATAAACTTAACAGCCGTAACCGTTGACAATGAAGGTAAAGTGTGGTTTGGCAGCGCTGAAGGAGTAATAGATGTTTATAACCCAAGTGATAATTCCGTAAAATCAATATTGGATATTTATAATTCAGATAAAAGTTCTAAACAAATTAATGAATTAAGAACATCCGGTGATACAATCTTTGTTTCAACTAATTTTGGAATTTCATTAATCAATTCTAAAAACTTATTCTTCTATGATACATTTTTTAAATTCGGAAGTTTCCCTTCAAATATTCAGGTTAACAGCACTAATAAATTAAATCTTATTTACGCTTGTACTTCGGAAGGAATTGCAATTCAAAAAGATGGCGCAACAAATTTATCAGCACCAGAATCCTGGAATGTTTACACAACTTCCGACGGACTGCCTTCTAACTATGCCAACAAATTGATTCAATACAATAATTCTATTATCGCGGCAACATCATCCGGAGTAGCTATATTCAACGGAATAACCTGGCAAAATTTTTTGCCTCAGGTTACTGGAAATGTAAATGATATCTTAGCAATCAATGATACTCTTTTTATTCTTTCAAATAATATAATTTATGTTTACTCCAATGGATCAATCGTAAAAAATTATTCCCTTAATGCTTCGGCTGTTGAACTTGCTTATTCCAATTCCCTTGGATTATTAGCTGCAAGCACAAATGGAATAATTGAAGTTTATAACACTTCATCCAATAATTCAATCGCTCCAAATAGTCCGGCAACAAATCAATTCCCTTCGCTAGCAATCGATAACAATGGAATTTTATGGTGCGCAAGCGGTACAGATGTTACCGGAAAAGGTTTTTATAAATATGATAAAAATACTTGGACAAATTATAATACTTCAAATACGCCTGGTCTTTTAACCAACTCATTTCACGTTGTTTATTCCGCTCCGGATAACTCAACTTACTTTGGAAATTGGGGAAGAGGTTATATCAAAATACAAAATAATTCAATAGCCACATTTTATGCTAATACCGGAATGCAAGGTATTTTAACAGATACTACATTTCTTGTTACTACTGGATTATCAGTTGATTCAAAAAATAATTTATGGGTTTTAAATTACAGTGCTGCTGATTTGAAACCTTTGAATATGTTATCAACAGATAGCTCCTGGTATCACTTCCATGTTCCTTCAACCGGGAATCAATATATTGAAAAGTACTATAATTTAGCCGTGGATCAGTATGACACTAAATGGTTTTGCAGCACTGATCCAAACAGAACCGGTTTATATTATTTTAATGAAAATAAAACTTACGATGATCCAACTGATGATAAATATGGATATCTGACAACTTCAGATGGATTAAACAGCAATACAATAAATTGCATTGTAGTAGATGACAGAGGTGATTTATGGGTTGGTACAAATCTCGGAGTAAACGTAATTTCTAATACAGTTAGTATCGTAACTAATGCAACTCCGCAATTAAGTATAACAAGCGTCTTTACTCTTCGGCAACAATCGATAAATTGCATTGCAGTTGATCCTATAAACCATAAATGGGTTGGTACAAATCAAGGATTGCTGCTTGTAAATTCCGATGGCTCTGAGCTACTTGCTGCATTTAATTCAAAAAATAGTCCGCTGTTAAGCGACCAAATAACTAGTATAACTGTTGACCAAAATACAGGAACAGTCTATGTTGGCACTGATCAAGGATTAACTTCATTTCAAACTCCAGCCATAAAACCACAGGATAGTTTTACAAAACTTTTTATTTATCCCAGTCCATTTGTTTTGAAAAATCAAAACAATAATTTGACAATAGATGGTCTAATAAAAGATTCGGAAATAAAAATATTGTCTATTACCGGCAAATTGATAAAAGATTTTTCATCTCCCGGCGGGCGAGTTGCATATTGGGATGGAACTGATTCAAATGGCAACTTAGTAAATTCCGGTATTTATCTAATTGTAGCTTTTGATAAAGATGGCAACAATGTTTTTACCGGTAAAATTGCTGTTCTCCGATGATAAAAAGTTTTGATAATTTGAATAAAATATTTTAAGGAATCAATTTTCGTTAATGATAGATCTCTCCAACATTTCATTACAATTCAACGGCAAATATCTTTTCAAAGATGTAAATTATAAAATCAATTCCGGTGATAGAATTTCTCTCGTCGGCGCCAATGGCACAGGTAAATCATCTTTGCTAAAAATAATCAACGGCGAGTTTCAACCAGAGTCAGGGAAGATTTTTAAGCAAAAAGATATCAGCATTGGATACCTTCCCCAAGAAAATATTACGCATAAAGGAAAAACTTTAATTGAAGAATCACATTTAGCTCTAACTGATATTCTTTTTTTACATGAAAAGGAAAATGAAATAACTAAAGAACTTTCCAAAGATAATATTACAAATGAGAAGCGCGAGGACCTTGTAAATCAATTAGGCGAGGTTCATCATCGACTTGAAGAATTGGATTCATACAGCGCTACTTCAAAGGTAGAAAAAATTTTATTAGGCCTTGGATTCGAGGAAGATGACTTTGAGAGGATGACAGATGAGTTTTCCGGCGGCTGGCAAATGAGAATTGCTCTGGCTAAAATCTTAATTTCGCAAAATGATATTTTACTGATGGACGAACCAACCAATCATTTGGATTTAGATTCACTTGAATGGTTGATTAGTTTTTTAAAAAGTTATAAAGGCGCATTATTAATTGTCTCACACGATAAATATTTTGTTAATGCTGTTACAAAGAAAACTCTTGAAATCTATCTTGGAAAATTTAATACATTTAATGGCGACTATGATGCTTATTTGAAATTTAAAGAAGAAAGAGATCAGCTTGTTGCCAACCAATATTTATTGCAGCAAAAGAAAATTAAGGAAACCGAAAAATTCATTGAGAGATTTAGATACAAAGCAACAAAAGCAAAACAAGTTCAAAGTAGAATTAAACAGCTTGAAAAAATTTCTTTGGTTGAACTGCCTGATTTTAAAGATGATATTTCAATCAAATTTCCCGAACCTCCGCCAAGCGGAATAATAAATTTGGAATTAAAATCTATCTCAAAAGCCTATGGGCCAAAAGTAATTTTTGAAAATCTGGATTTTCAAATTGATCGAGGAAATAAAATCGCATTCGTTGGACCAAATGGTGCAGGTAAATCTACATTAGCTAAAATCATTGCTGGCGTTATCAACTACGATCATGGGGAAAGAATTCTTGGGCATAATACTATCATCTCATACTATGCACAGGATGTAGCAGATAATCTGAAAGCTGAGCTGGATATTTTGGAAACTATCGAAATGATCTCAGAGAATCAAACGATAGGACAGCTTAGATCTCTGCTAGGTTCATTTTTATTTTCAGGCGATGATGTTTTTAAAAAAGTTGGTATTCTTTCGGGCGGAGAAAAAAGTAGAGTCGCGTTAGCAAAAATTCTTCTTACAAAATCTAACTTTATAATACTTGATGAACCGACAAACCATCTTGACATTTCATCAAAGTTGGTACTTCAAAAAGCGCTGCGAGAATTTAAAGGATCGTTAATCTTAGTTTCTCATGACATAAATTTTTTAGAACCTATTGTTAATAAAGTTGTAGAGATCAGAAAAAAATCGGTGAAAACTTTCCTCGGTGGAATTGATTATTATCTTTCCAAGCGAGAAGATTATTTTTTACCTGAAGAAACAAATTTAAAATCCAACCAGAATGATCAAGAGAATATTTCAAGAAAAGACAAAAAGAGAATTGAAGCTGAGTTAAGAAAGAAAAAATATGAAGCGACAAAAGATTTGATTAAAAAAATTGAAAAGCTTGAAGAAGAAATTGGAAAGCTTGAGAAAAGGGAAAAGGAACTTGAGAATAACCTATTGGAACCGGATACTTTCAATAACCCGGTAAAAGCTAGAGAAATGACGATAGAATTTAATCAAGTTAAAAATAATCTTGAAAAAAATATTTCGGAATGGGGTAAGTTATCTGAAGAGCTTTCAGTGATAGAACAAAAATTCAGCTAGATTTTTATCTTCAAGAATTCTTCTACGAGCAAAATTCCACCATACAGCGCTGCATCATCGCCTAAATTATTTGAAATAATTTTAACTGACTTTGCAGCGTCATTTAACGCAAATTCGTTAAATGACTTTTTAATTTTTGGCAGCATAAATTTGTCTAAAGCTTCAATAAGTCCGCCGCCAAGAACGATCATATCAAAGTTCATTAAGTTTGTAACATTTGCAAGTACTTGTCCAATAGCTTCACAAGCGCTTGAAATGTGTTTGATAGTAAGCTTATCTTTTGCTTTTACAGCTTCGGAAAGAATTCTACTTTTTATCGGCTTATTGGGCGCAGATAATTTTTTAATGATACTTTTCTTGTTCGCTTTAATATCAGCTAGAATACTTTTAACTATAGATGACCTGCTTGCAACAGCTTCGAAACAGCCCCTTTTACCGCAGCCGCAAACTGGTCCTCCCTTTTTAATAATCATGTGGCCGATCTCGCCTGCAGCAAAGCTTGTACCTCTATAAATTTTTCCATCAATAATTATAGCTCCGCCGATACCGGTACCAACAAAAACTGCAAGCATATTTTTCGCATCTTTTGCAGCACCAAATTTTTTTAATCCGAGAGCGCCCATATTGACATCATTTTCTATTATAACCGGAAATGGAATTTTTGCTTGAAGTTTTTCGCTTACGTGAAAATTTTTTAATCCAAGGTTCGGGGCTAAACCAACAATTCCGGTATAAGGATTTAGGGAACCAGGAATTCCAAGACAAACGGCTTGGATATTTTTCGGTTTCAATCCTGCATTTTTAATTAAAGCATTTGTAATTTTTACCAGGCTATTAATATATTCTTTCTGACTTCCTTCAGGTGAGGTTGGACTTTTTATCTTTGCAATTATACCTTCTTTAGAATTAATTACTCCGGCGAGAATTTTTGTCCCCCCCATGTCTATGCTAATTATGTATTTCTTTTCCAAAAAAACCTCAGCGATTAAAAGTAAAAATTCGACAATAGATATTTAAATGAGTGATAAGATTTTAAAATTATAATTATAATTTAAGATACGAATTCCAATGAACAAAATTTTGATTAAATTGTTTATGCATTTTTAAACATTAACGGATTATGCTTAAAATAAAACCATTAAAAAAATTCGGCCAAAATTATTTAACAGACAATAATATACTTAATAAAATTGTTAAAGAGATTTCACCAAGCGCAGATGATAATTTAATTGAAATAGGACCAGGCCTTGGAGCGCTGACTGAAAAATTAATTGAATTCGCTCCAAATATGACCGCGGTAGAAATTGATTCTCGCGTTGTCGATAGCCTTTCAAATAAATTTCCACAATTAAAATTACTTCACTCAGATTTTCTTAAAATCAATCTTGATGAATTATTTGAAACTAAAAATAAGAAATTGAGAATAGTGGGAAACATACCTTATAATTTGACATCACCAATCTTATTTAAAATGATTAACTCGTCCGATTTGATTTATGATTCTGTTTTGATGGTTCAATTAGAAGTTGCAAAAAGAATAACAGCAAAAAAAGGAGTTAAGGATTACGGAATTCTGGCAGTTCTTATTCAACATTTTGCCGAAGTAAAAATTAGTTTCAAAGTTTCAGCAAATGTTTTCTATCCGAAACCAAAAGTGGATTCTGCCGTCATTCATTTAAAATTTAAGCAAGCTGTGCTTGATAATAAAAGGAAGGAAATATTCATTCAGATTGTAAAAGCTGCATTTGGAAATAGAAGAAAAACTTTAAAAAATTCACTTAGTAATAGTATATTTGCTGGCGTAAATTTTTCTGATTCAAATGTTGATTTAACTCTCCGGGCGGAACAGTTAGATGAGCATGATTTTATCAAACTAACTGAATATGTTCTCTCTAAAATCCGTAACGAAAATTTTACTTTAAATTAAATAACTGCTTAATTCTGAATGGAAATTATCAAAACTTTTTTAGTAAAATTAAAAGCATACGATCTTATTGTCGTAGTCTTTTACCTCTTCCTCACAATAATAAATTTAACATTTAATTATGATATTGAACATTGGTTTCTTTGGACGTTAGCCAACTTGGCTATTATTTCTTTAACATTTACTATTGCCTATTTTGAAAATAAAAACAGCTCAAAATTTTGGCGTGTAATTCACTACTGGTACATCGCACCGCTAATCCTTTTAACATTTAAAGAATTATATTATTTAATTGAACCAATAAGACATCAAGATTATGATTGGCTTTTTATTGAAATTGACCGGTGGATGTTTGGAACTGATCCAACGAAATTTCTCCTGAAATATTCTTTCCCGTTACTTACTGAAATACTTCAGATTGTTTACAGCATGTTTTATTTCTTACCGCTTATTTTGGGATTAGCATTATTAAAGGACAGAAGATATGTTGCGCTTGATTTCGCTGTGTTCTCAATTATCTATGGTTTTTATTTATCCTATTTAGGATATTTTATTATTCCGGGTGTCGGCCCGCGATTTACCTTGCACAATTTTGCAATGTTAAATAAAGAACTTCCGGGAATTTATTTGACAAACTTTTTAAGAGAGCTAATTGACATTGGAGAGTCAATTCCAAATGGAACAGTTCATGCGCAAATGCTGGTTCAAAGGGATGTTTTTCCAAGCGGCCATACAATGATAACTCTTATTGTAATGTATCTTGCTGTTAGGCTTAAAAGCAGAACAAGATATTTTTTTATACCAATCGGAACTCTTTTAATTTTTGCAACAGTTTATTTATGGTATCATTATGTTATTGATCTTATCGGCGGATTATTATTTATGATTTTTTCAATGTGGTCCGGTAAGTATATTTTTAATTGGTGGAGAAGAATTCAAGGTGAAGAAGAATTTGAATATCATAAATATTGATTAAAGCTTTATGGAAGATAAAAAAAATAAAGTAAGAAATATTTTCGACTCTATCGCTTTTAGATATGATTTCTTAAACCATCTATTAAGCTTTGGAACTGATTTCTACTGGAGAAATAAAGCATTAAAATTTACCGGCGTAAATAAAAATTCCATATTGCTTGATGTTGCATGCGGTACCGGCGATTTTGCAATCGCTGCAAAAAATATGGGAGTTAATAAAATTTTCGGTGCTGATTTTTCATTTAATATGCTTAAACTTTTTAATCAAAAAAGTGAATGGATAAAAGGCAGAAATGTTCAAATGGTTGCGGAAAATATTTCTATTAAAAATAATTCGGTTACAAATATTACTGTCGCTTTCGGAGTAAGAAACTTCTACAACATTCAAGATGGTTTCAATTCATTTTTTAGTGTGTTAAAAGAAAATGGGAAAGCAACAATTTTGGAATTTCGGCTGCCGACTAATCCTTTATTTAAATTTCTTTACAAGTTTTACTTTAAAAATATTTTGCCGGTAATCGGCGGAATTATTTCCGGAGATAAAGAAGCATATAAGTATCTCCCCCGATCTGTAGAAGAGTTTGATGAAAAAATAAATTTGCCCGAACTTCTAAGAAATTCGGGCTTCAAAAAAATCGAACAACACAGTTTAACTTTTGGAATTGTTCAAGTTATAATTGCAACCAAATAAATTTGATTTAATTATTTTATATTGTAACTAATCAAACTTTGAGTAACAGTGCTGGTTGTATCTGCAAAATGAATTCCGCCGCCGGTAAACGCATCTAGTATTGTCCCATTGCCTTGCATTTGTGCTACTCCAACATTATCTACCAACCAAGCATACGCAGTAAAATTAGATGTAGTTGGTGCGGCAAAAGGATTGCTTAAATTCGGAACAGAAAGCGTTAAAATATATTGAATCTTAGCCGCACTTTTTGTTACTGTCCCGGTAGACAAATTTAAAGGAATTTGTTCAACTCCCTGGTAATATGCCATTACCTTCACAAGATTAAAAGTTAGAGTTCCCAGCTTTAATGACATGCTGAATGCCGGCCAAGATACTCCATCCTGAAATGGGAATTGGAAAGCGGTAAGCTGAGCATCCATTTGAATATATTGTTTGAGTGAGTCCGGAATTGTTTCAGATAAGCCCGATGTATCAATAGCAAAATAAACTCCATTATTATTCTTTACAAATAATGATGTTGAAGTAGTTGAAAAATTTCCGAATGTAATTGTGTCAATTTCATTCTGATATGTAGTCGAACCCAAAGTTGTTGTTCCGTTATAAGTAGTTGATCTTGTACCGGAAGCTTGAGCGCCGGTTGAATCTGTTTTAACAACAGAATATTTATAGTAAGTTCCATTACTGTTCGGGAAATAAGTGCTTCCGGTTCCATTTGTAGTTTGCGGAGCCGTAGAGTTTGATTTACATGCATTAAATAATAGTGCAGATGACATTAAAACAATTAAAACAAATTTCGAGTTCTTCATATATTCTCCGTTGTTTGTATTAGATTAATTAATTTCTTAAAAGCGATTGCTCTATGACTGATTTTATTTTTTTCATTCATATCTAACTCAGCTGATGTAACATTATAACCATTAGGAATAAATAAGGGATCATATCCAAATCCATTTTTACCGCGAGGTGATGAAATAAGTTTTCCTTTTACTTCTCCGTTGGACGTTATAAAATTTATACCGTTATAATATACTGCCGAACAAATAAATTTTGCAAGATGTGGCTCAGGAAAACCTTTTAGATCACATAGCAGCTTGTCATTATTTTCCTCATCAGTTGCATTCTCGCCAGCATAACGAGCAGAAAATACTCCAGGACTTCCATCTAATTGATCAACAGAAAGTCCTGAATCATCACTCATTGTTGGAATTTTATATTTATCAAAAATAATTTTCGCTTTTATTTTCGCATTCTCTTCAAATGTTTTTCCATTCTCAATTATATTTGGAACATCATCAAAATCAAGAAGTGAAATGAGTTGAATTCCGCTGCTGGAAAGCAAATGACTAACCTCCTTAATCTTTCCTTTATTTTGAGTTGCAAAAATTATTTTTCTCATATCAATTTCTGGCTGCTTTGAATTTATAATAAAAATTAATAATTGCGCCTAATGAGGTCATAAAATTTAATATCGAAAAAACTAAATCATTAAGAATTATTGCATACACCATCAGTGAAAAGCTTCCAATAAAATTAAGAATTAAGAATTGCATATTAGCTTTACAATCTTTTTCTTTTATCGTTTGATATGTTTGAGGAATCCAGCCGGTTGCTACTGCAGTTAATCCAATATAACCAATAATGTGCATTAGTGTTCCTTAAATTAATTAAATTTTATTTGGAAGTTTTTGTACCGTATTTTTTTATTCTTTAGTTTGGGAGGATTCGTTGAATATTTCGTCCATTACTTCGAAAGCATATCTTAAATGCGGTATTACTATTGATCCGCCAACGATTAGCGCTATATTAAAACTTTCTTGAAGTTCTTCCCTTGTAGCGCCTTCCTGAATCGATCTATCGATATGATAAAATATACAGTCATTGCATCTTAAAACCATAGAAGCAACTAAGCCCATAAGCTCTTTTACTCTTGCATTAAGTGCACCATCGATATAAGCTTTATTATCAAGTGCAAAAAATTTATTGAAATCTCTAAAACCAGAATTTAAAATTTTTTCGTTCATATCTAATCGATATTTTCTGGTTTCCGTAGTACTCTTTTTCATGTTAATCCCTTTTGATTATTTGAAAAAATAATTTCGAATATGATTATTGAAATATGAAAGCTTAAGAATAACTTTGATATCCGCGGTAGAAGTTAAACTCCGATATTGGTTAAACCTGATATTACTATATTTATTGCTCCGGCAAGTTCAGGATGAGTTAATTCAAATTTTTGAGCCGACTCTTTTAAAATTTCTATTATATTTGGATTGCCTCCTGAAGAGGTTCTTTCTTCTTTATCCAAAATTTTTTGTATATCATCCATTAGCCTGCGCAATAATTTTATTGACTCTTCATCAACTTGCTTTGCACTTTTTAATTCATTGTGAAGATTTTCTAAAGAACGTCTCAAATGTTCCATCAGCTAACTCTCCTTTTTATATCTAAAAGTATCAGAACAAACATAAAATTAATACCGAAAAGTAAAAACCTAACCTATATCAACTGAACAAATTTAGTGAATAACATTTTTATTAAAAAAAATTTATCCAAATAGTTCACCATTGCTATTTTTCTAGTATTCCTAATCACAGGAAAAGTTAAACTTTTTTTAATGTGAATCTGTCTTAACCAATAAATAATCTAATGTTAAGCTCTATAATTATTTTCATATCATGAAGAATGTTTATTCAACAAAATCTAATTAATATTTTGTGATTATCTAGATAGAATGTTTAATCATTCCAATTTAAATTTTGAGTAGAATTCGATTTTATTATGCAAATATATCATGGACATTATTTTTATATCAATATAAATCGAGCAAAAAAAAGGCTAAGGATTTTCGAAAGGAAAAGAATTAACGCAAATGTTTAACCTCTTATTGAAACAAGTTTAATCATATGTTAAGATAAAAAGATACGATGAGTAATCTTTAAATTAATTTCAACTTTAATAAATAAGAATAATATGAATATGTCATTTAAGATTATCGCAAAAATCATAACTGCCGCAGCATTCATTATGATTTTTTTATCTCCTAAAATAGAAGCACAATATTTCGGTCGTAACAAGGTTATGTATGATGATTTCAATTTCAAAGTGCTTCAGACAAAACATTTCAAAATTTTATATTACCCGGAAGAAAAAGACGCAGTAAAATATGCTGCCGAAATGGCTGAGCGCTGGTATGAACGTCATTCGGAAATTTTGGATGACACTCTCAAAGGCTCTCAGTTGATGATTATGTATGATGGATTTCCGCAATTTGCTGAAACAAACGTTACACAAGAAATGATTGGTCAAGGAACCGGAGGATTTACTGAACCGACAGAAAGAAGAATTGTTCTGCCGTTTGCCGGACCTCTTTCAGAAACAGATCACGTAATCGGACACGAGCTTGTTCACGCTTTTCAATTTGATATAACCAGCAAGAATAATTTATCTAAACAAGGAATGCCTGCAGCAGCTCAAATGCCGCTTTGGTTTATTGAAGGTATGGCAGAGTATCTTTCAATTGGACCGAATGATCCTAACACAACAATGTGGATGAGAGAAGCTTCATTAAAAAAGCTGCCTGATATTTCCGATCTCGAAAATCCGAAATATTTTCCATATCGTTTCGGACAATCACTGCTCGCTTTTATCGGCGGTAAATACGGCAATAATAAAATCGGTGAACTGTTAAGAACATGGGCGTTCGTTGGAAACGAAAAGAAAGCAATTGAAAAAGTTTTTGGAATTTCTCCTGATTCACTTTCAAATCAATGGCACGCTGCAATTCATGCTCAATATGATTCCCTCGCAAAAATTACTTCCAAGCCGGAAAAATATGGAAATGTTTTGATCTCTTCTAAGAATGGCGGCGATATGAATATTTCCCCTGTGCTTAGCCCGGATGGAAAACATTTAATTTTCTTTTCGTCCAAAGATCTTTTCTCAATAGATTTATTTCTTGCTGATGCTAAGACCGGTAAAATCGAACGAAATGTTTTCAAAACTGAGTTTAACACTCACTTAGAAAATCTAGAATTTATAAGTTCAGCAGGCGCTTGGGATTCAACCGGTAAAAAATTTGTCTTTGCTGCTGTTGAAGAAGGACGCCCTGTACTAACTATTCTTAATGTAGATGATGAAAGCATTAAGCAAGTTATCCGCTTTCCCAAGCTTGCAGAAATCTTTAATCCATCATGGTCGCCGGATGGAAGGTATATTGTCTTTTCTGCATTAGCTAACGGACTTTCAAATCTTTTTGTATATGATTTAAAAACACAAAGCTCTCGCCAGCTTACCGATGATGCTTATGCAGAGCTTCAGCCGACTTGGTCGCCGGACGGAAAAGAAATTTTATATTCAACAGACAGGTTTACAACACGACTATCAGATTTGGATTATGGGAATTATCAATTAGCTATTATGAATTTTGAAACCGGTAAAATTGAAAGGCTTCCTGGCTTTTCTGATGCAAAAGAAATAAATCCGCAATGGTCTGCTGATGGCAAAAGCATTTATTTTATTTCCGATCATAACGGAATAGATAATTTGTACAGACTTGATCGAACTGATAATAAAATTTATCAGATTACAAATTTATTCGGCGGTGTCAGCGGTATAACTGCTTTGAGTCCGGCATTATCTGTTGCGACAAATGCGAACGAATTAGTTTACAGCGTTTTTCAAGATAATAAATATGAAATTTATAAGATCGATTCAACTCAAATTCTGAATGGTAAGGATGTTCAGCCAGAGTTTGCAATTGGCAATCCGGGAGTTTTACCTCCTACTCCACAAGTGAACAATACCTTTATCGCAAACTTAAATAATCCTTATTTGGGTTTGCCATCGGATACTACTGATTATAAAACTACTGATTACACTCCATCACTTCGGTTAGTCGGAGTTGGTCAGCCTTCCCTGGCAGCAGGCGTTGATGAATTCGGAACATACGTCGGCGGAGGTGTTGCTTTGTTCTGGAGCGATATGCTTGGCAATTATAATCTTGCAACTGCGCTGCAAATTTCCAGCGGCAACGGATTTACGAATATCTCCGGCCTGGTTGGTTATATGAATACTGCTCACCGATTAAATTGGGGCGGTGCAATTCAACAAATACCATATTACTTAATGGGATATGCGGCTGGATATGACTCCGTTAATGGACAGCTTGCTTACGTTCAGCAGCAGTATTTGTATAAAGAAACAGATAGAGAGGCAACAGGAATATTAGCTTATCCTTTTAGTGATGTTTTCCGGGTTGAATTCTCTTTAGGTTATACGAATATTTCCTTTACCAACCAGGTTACAACTCAAGCTGTATCGTTAAATGATGGATCTGTTCTAGTTAATCAAACTGATAATTTGCCTGTGCCTGCAGCTTTAAATCTTGGAACAATCAGCACAGCATTAGTTTTTGATAATAGCTATTATGGTGCGACTAGTCCATTGTTAGGATCACGTTACCGGTTAGAAGTTTCTCCTGTTATTGGTAATTTAGACTGGATAAATGTTCTTGCAGATTACAGACAATATATAATGCCTGTTCGTCCTTTTACAATTGCATTGCGAGCGCTTCATTTTGGCAGGTACGGCAAAAGCGCTGATGACCAAAGGCTTACACCGGAATATCTTGGTTACCCTGGTTTAGTTCGCGGTTATGATTTTAATTCATACAATTCTGGCGAGGCGTATGATTATCTTCTTGGCAGTAAGATGTTGATCGGTAATGCTGAACTTCGCTTCCCTCTTCTTGGAGCCTTTGGAATTGGTCCCGGATTTTATGGATACTTTCCGGTTGAGTTTGGTGTTTTTTACGATGCAGGAGTTGCATGGTCAAACGATCAGAAGCCGTCATTCATGGGTGGAAATAGAAAAGCAGTTACCAGCTATGGATTAGCATTAAGAGCTAACTTATTTGGTTATGCAGTTGGTGAAGTTGATTTTGTTCATCCGAATAATCATCCGGGAACAAGTTGGCTTTGGGAATTTAATTTAACCGAAGGGTTCTAAATTTATAATATGGCTTAATTGTCTAACTGTTAAATTGTTCAAAGCAATTAAACAATTTAACAGTTAGACAATTTTCTTCTTATTCCCCAACTAACTTAACTTTTGCCCAAAAACTTAATGGTTCCATTGCGGAAGAATTAAAATTACCTCTACCGCCGCCGCCTCTGCCACCAAATCCACCACGACGGCCGCCGCGCATTCCACCGCCGCCAAAATCATCTCCGCCTTCGCCGCCTTCCGGAGGTTGAAATCCGCCTCCTTCACCACCGCCATTAAATCCTTCGCCAATACCTCTATTCCTTTTTGGCTCAAATGTTCCCGTTTCCAATCCAACACTAATAGTGCTGCCTGTATCTGCGCTTATTGCATAGTTAGCTCCGTTTTTAAGCGAAAGCGGAATTTTCATTTCATAAACCATTCTGTTATCCTTTAAGCCAATCTTTAACTGCATACCTTTTAATTCAGAAAGGTTTACTCTTGTAACTTCATTGTCAGGGCCGACAATTTCCAATTCTCTTTGATTATCCACAATTCTTTGTTTCATTTCATCCTGATTAGGACGCTCGCCTGTCTGCATATTCATTCTATCTCTTTGGAAATTAGCCGGGTTCATACCGCTCATTCCAATGGGAAATCTAATACCAAATTTCTTATCATCACTCCCGGTTCTATCAAGCCAAACAGTCAAACCCATTCTTAAAATTTTCATCTGAAGATCGTTATCGGAAGTAACAAAACATAAGTACAAATTATCATTATCGTTTTGCACGCCGACAAGAGCATTTAGCTTATCGACCATCATTAAAGAATTTCCCCAATCACTGTCATTGCCGTCGATGGTAATGTTTTGAGTGCGCCATTTGCTGCTTAGTTCGGTATCACCGCATCCGGCAAAAATAAAAATTAAAGCTGCAAATAATGGAACCAGTAGAGATGCGTAACCATGCGTCTTTACGATATTGTTTAATCTTTTCAATTCAATCCTCCGCGTTATGATGTTATTTTTTGTCGGCTGTTTGACAAGAATTTAATTAAGAAGGTTTTAATGGGAGATAAATTTTTGACCTATGTCATTGCAGATACGCGATTATTTGATTTTACATTTCGTTTAATCAATATTATTTTACCCTTTCAGGGTAATGGGATTTTTCTTTTGTCTTTTTTTCCAAGGGCGTTGCCCTTGTCTTTTATATTTTTCCCCTTCGGGGAATTTATTAATTGTTATAATTCTAAAATTATTTTCTAATTGTCTTTATTCATGATTTTGACACCAAAGGTGTCATATATATCAGGTCGGGATATCATCCCGACATAAATCAAAAATCAAATTAAAACGAACTCTGAAGGAGTAACATAACATTTCGTTACATCGTTCTTCAAATTCATAATTTTTATTTAACCCTTTCAGGGTAATGGGATTTTTCTTTTGTCTTTTTTTCCAAGGGCGTTGCCCTTGTCTCTTATATTTTTCCCCTTCGGGGAATTTATTAATTGTTATAATTCTAAAATTATTTTCTAATTGTCTTCATTCATGATTTTGACACCAACGGTGTCATATATATCAGGTCGGGATAACATCCCGACATAAATCAAAAATCAAATTAAAACGAACTCTGAAAGAGTGACATACCAAGCCGGGACAACGTCCCGACTTGCCTATAATTTTCAACATCATTACATCCATAAATTATTTACTGCACGGGCGGGGTGTTATTATTATTTTCCTTATCCTTTTTCGGCGGGGTATGTTTGCCTGCGGATATCCCTATTTTCTCCAATAATTTTTTATTCGTTCTTAATGCTACTTTTGCAACCGCCGTATATTCGCTTATCCAATCATTCATTTCCTTTAAAGCTTTTGCTTCATCCTCTGTTGCTTTAACTGCATTACCCACAGCTGTTCTTTGATCTTGATTTGCTTTTTCATACGCTGAAATTTTCGCCCGCTCAGAATCTATAAATTCCGGTGTATAGCCTCTGTTTAGGATAAATGCACTTATTTCAGCATCGCTCTTAGCATTATCAAACAGCATGTAGCCCGCTTTAATAAAATCTGCTGTTGATTCCGGCTCTGCCGACCAAGCCGACCTTTGTTAACTGAGGTGAATTGGGGCTGTATTTTGACCGTAAAATTTGACCAATGTCTTGGTATGCAGTATGAGCATCTAACTTGCATTTAGCTTCAAGCTCAGTTGCACCTTTGGCAATGCCGGCTTGTGAAGTTTGATTTTGTACAGCCTTTGTTGCAGCATCTACTTTAGTCCTGCCATTTAAAAGCTCCTGTTCTGTGAAGCCTTTTTTTGCTACTTCTGTTTTGATATCTTCATTGGATAATGAATTCTCTACCTTTATACCAGCTTTTTTAAGCTGTTCTGCGATTGAATTTTTTGAATTAGACATTATACTTTCCCTTTGATAATTTATAGAAAATTTAATTATTTGTTGAATACCAATTGATATAAAGCTCCTTTCCGGTATTCTGATTAAGATATTGTTGAAATAATAAACAATTACTTATTTTCTAAAAGACTTGACTGCTTATGTAAAATGCGATTCGTTTTTCCTTTTAATCTTTCGTGTCCATTAGTCACACGTTCCACCGTTTCTATTCAATTTATCAGTTATTTAATCATTAATTACCCTCAAATTGTTATTCCTACGTGTCGGTTTGCCGTTCCTACCAGTAGGTTTGTTCTTCCTACGGGTAGGTTTAACGTTCCTACCGGTAGGTCTGTTATCCCTACAGGTAGGTTTGTTATCCCTACGGATAGGTTTGTGATCCCTTCGACTCGGTTTATGGTTCCTACCGGTCGGTTTGTGATCCCTTCGCCATAAAATGCCGTCCCTACCGGTAAGTTTGGCCTTCCTACGGGTTGGTTTGTGATTCCTTCCATTAGCTTTATTATTCCTACGGGTTGTTTTATTATTCCTACCATTAAATATTGCATGTTATATATTGTAGAGACGCATCTCGATGCATCTCTACAATTAAATAATAACAATGAATCAATCAATAATTAATCTAAATGAAAAAACAGATCTAAATTTTATAAACAGAAACGCATCAGCTTCTATTAGGCAAGCCCCATTTGCCAAACGGTATTTCAAGAATGATGTTTTTGGGGAGAACCCTCTGAAACATAGGCAAAATTAAAATATTTATTTTTTAATCTCAAGAAGAAACCAAAAAATTTTTATAAGAATTTATCCACGAATACGCTGCAATAATTTATTTTGCGGTAGAGACGGGATATATCCCGTCTCTACGAAAACGAATACCCATTTCCACAATAAATTATTAACTCATGTTATGCGAAGACTTATATTACCCTTTCAGGGTTATTAATTATGGTTTTGAATATTATAAATTGGGACGTTGTCCCAATCTTGAATATCAGACGCTTTCAGCGTCTTTATGCTTCTCAGAGTTCCTGAAAGGAACAAATATCTAAGCCAAGGGCATCGCCCCTGGCAATAATTATATAAGACAAAATCGAACCATGAAAGGGTTTCATAATACCACATACGTATAACGAATTATTAAATGAAATACCACCGTACAAAAAAGATTCCGCTTGTATTAAATGAATATTGTTTTCTTTCGCTCGAAGAAATATATGAGGGGGGCGGGCTCGGCGGTGTATTTGTAGTTGTTACATCAGGGTTACCGTACGAAGTATAATTAATACTTGCTTCCCCGCCAAAACTAAATTTATTGAATGGGAAATATTCTGCACCAACAGCCAGGCCAATAGTAATATCCAATTCATTAGTTTCTGTTTTATTATCGCTGCTCGAATACTGACCGTTATATACCGAAGCACCTTTATTTTCAGTTGTAATTGAAACAAAGTTAAAATAAATTCTGGGGCCAAAGTATAGATTAAAAGAATTTGATAATGCTGACAAATAAAATACACCCAAGCCGGTTGTTATCGCTGAAATATTATTTATATCTGTGTTTATATTATAGTTCGAATTAGATACAGCTCTATAAGTTTGTGTGTTCTCACTGTTCGTTGTATTTAATCCAAACAAAGGTTCAATTCTAATTTTATTAGTGTCAATTATGAAATAGAATAATATAGGTGATTGATTAACTATAGAAGGGGGAGGTGAAGAATTTGGGCCGGCATAATAAATATTAACGTGCCCTATTCTTGAAGGGTCAATACTTATTCCAACACCCAGGTGGGCGCCTCCTGTTTCTTGCGATAATAATATTGATGAAAATAAAAGTACAAATAAAGCAGAGAAAATAACCGCGGTTTGTTTCATGAAATTCCTCCCTAAACTATTGTTATTAAAAATCCTCTTATTACATCAGCAAACTATAAATATTTAGTTAAAATAATAGCCTAATTATTATTCACTTGAATTCAAAGGCAAGAAACACCGGCAGGAAAAATTGGATTTGTAAATTATATGTAGAGACGTTGCATCTTGCCTGGCGGCAGACAGGTGCAACGTCTCTACACGGCACTCATGTTACGCAAAGACTTATATTACCCTTTCAGGGTTATTAATTATGGTTTTGAATATTATAAAATGGGACGTTGTCCCAATCTTGAATATCAGACGCTTTCAGCGTCTTTATGCTTCTCAGAGTTCCTGAAAGGAACAAATATCTAAGCCAAGGGTGATACCCTTGGCAATAATTAAATAAAACAAAATCAAACCCTGAAAGGGTTTCATAATACCACATACGTATGACGAATTATAAAATTTTGTAGAGATGCATCGCGATGCGTCTCTACAAAATGAAAAATCATTTCAGCAAAATCATCTTCTTTGTTTCAAGGTAATCAACCTTGTTGTCATTTATGCCGTTAACGAGTAATTGATAAAAATAAACTCCGCTTGCATATTGATAACCATTAAATTTAATATAATAGCTGCCAGCTTGTCTAAAACCTTTATCTAAGATTTTTATTTCCTTACCAAGTTCATTATACAATTTAAGAATAATATATGCTGCATTTGATAACTTATATTTAACTACTGTAGCTGGGTTAAATGGGTTTGGATAATTCTGATATAAATGATATTCACGAGGCAGATTTATAGTTGGTTCAATAGATGTGTATACTACATTCTTACAAATTAGCGGCCTACTAACTTCTATATATGCTAGTCTATAATCGTGAGCATAAGCTGTATCAAGGCTGTCTACCGAATAATTTTTAATTTGCCATCTTTCTAAAATAATGCCATTAAATGTTGAAGTATCACTATAAAGAACAGTTGCATTTAGACTGTCACGAAGATTCTGAATTTCTTGTGCCGGAATTCCCGCCTTTATTCCGACTTCTAAAGTTCCTCCGTAATATTTTGGCGCGGTAATAGCAATTGAATCCTTAAACCATCCACCATATGCTCGAATTATCTGCGCACCATCTTTATCAGGTATTCCAAGTACTGATGGATTAAGTTCCCAAATCCATGTTCTTGAAGAACCCGGAGGAAAGACAAATTCAGTATTATCTGCCGTACAAGCAATTTGAAATTGCACTGAATTGAAACCCATCATTACCAGACATGTAGAACTTCCCCACATGCTAAAAGATGTATCAGTATTATTTAGAATAGTTACTCGTACTTCAATTGAATCGCCATAAGAATAATTTGTTTTGTCAGTTTCTATCTTCATTAATCCTTGCGCTAAGCCGGTAGAAATTGTCAGCATAATAATTGCAAAAAGTTTTAACATTAGTTTCATCAAAAACCAAACAATTTTATATATGAATGAAATTCAATCGAATATAAATTAATAATTTGTTGAAAGATATTCGTGAAAAGAAATATAATTTGCAATAGCAGAATAGAGTTCTGTGTACACATTACACACAGTGGTATTTTCGCGGCTAAAGCCAATATTTTTTCTTTAATATCTATCCACGTCTTAAAAAGACGTGGCTATTTCTGTAGAGACGGGATATATCCCATTTCCATAATAAATTATTAACTCATGTTATGCGAAGAATTATATTACCCTTTCAGTGTAATTTTTTATGGTTTTGAATATTATAAAATGGGACGTTGTCCCAATCTTGAATATCAGACGCTTTCAGCGTCTTTATGCTTCTAAGAGTTCCTGAAAGGAACAAATATCTAAGCCAAGGGTGATACCCTTGGCAATAATTATATAAGACAAAATCGAACCATGAAAGGGTTTCATAATACAACATGCGTATGACGAATAATAAAATATTGTAGAGACGCATCGCGATGCGTCTCTACAAAACAAACCATTTACGAAACTTTGTTTTGCTCAACAACCGGGGCTGGTTT
>JAMCWE010000115.1 GCA_023475265.1 Bacteroidota bacterium | reverse complement strand
TATTCATTTCGGGTTTATAATATCAGCAGTTAATATAAAGCATTTTTAGTGCCAGCAATGTGGTGAAGTTTTAACTCTTTTGCTTTATATAAAATTAGATATGAGATTATTTATTGCTTATACTTATCATTTGCCATAAATAAGAATGACGGTGCAAAAATGAAAAAAAAGGGTTTGTAAACAAAATCATATAAGGGAATTTATTTTAGATACTATTTTGATTTCACATAATTATATGGCTTGACATATTAGTTAGGGGTGCATATTTTCGCAAATACGAAAATGACAATATGGATAAAGTTATATGCCAGATGTTTATCTAACTAAGAAAACAAAACTTCACAAATCAAATTCAAATGGGGAAACGTGTAAAGTAATCTGCTTCAACGCTAACAAAGTGAATGAAGTAAAAAAATCTCTGCCAGCAGAAAAAGAATTTGATGAACTAGTTTCTCTTTATGCAGCGCTGGGAAACCTTACACGACTTAAAATCATCTTTGCGCTTGCTAAAGGTGAAATCTGTGTATGTGATATTGCAAACGTTCTTGGCTTAAGCATTCCGGCAACATCGCACCAATTAAAATATCTTTATGAACAGAAGTTATTAAAATACCGCAACGATGGGAAAATGATTTACTACTCCCTTAATTCCGAAAGATTGATCAGCATCCTAAAAGATGATGTTAAACTTATTGAAGAAACATTTACCGTCTGAAATGGGCGGAGAAAAAACAAGGAGCGAAACATGGATAGAAAAAAAGCGATAATACTGATTAGCAGTATAGCATTAGTTATTGCAGCCGTTCTGATGTTTTTAAGCAAAGGTCCCAACAATACCTCAGCTATTTCACAAAATACTGAAATGAAACTAATATCTGTTGATAAATTAGTTGAAAGCCCGGGAAAATATGCCGGTCTAGTAAGTGTTGAAGGAACAGTAAAAGAAGTAATTAATAACAAAAATATGTTTACGCTTGGATGTGAAGACGCATGCATTGGATTACCAGTTGCTTATAAAGGTGAATTGCCAAAATCGGAAAGTAATATTGTTGTATTAGGTGAAGTGAGAAAAGATGTTAATGGAAAATTCTTCTTTGATGCAAAGGAGATAAAATATAAATGAAGGATGATTTATTTTCCCGATTCAGTCGGAGAAAGATTTTAATTCCGACAGCTTCTTTCCTATTAGTCTTGCTGACTCATTTTGCTTATTCGTTTTGGCAAGCTGCCAGATTATCAAGTGAATGGATCCAGCTAAAAGAAATAAGTCCGCTTAGGCAATATTTTGAGAGGCAGGATTATTTTATCGGACTTTCTTATGCCTTAACTGCTGCGTTTACTGCCTATGCAGTCATAAATTTTTTTGATAAACGTAAAAAAGGAATTGCAGGAACTGTTGGCGGATTCACATTAGCAGGATTTCTTTATTTCGCCGGTTGCTTTTTAACAGGCTGCTGCGGCTCACCAATGCTAACAGTTTATTTAAGTCTTTTCGGTTCTTCAATAATAGGGTTTGCAAAACCGATTACCGCCGGTTTTACTTTTGTTTCTATAGTAATTGGATTCTTTTGGATCAATAAAAATGACAAAGCAAATATGTGTTCAAACAATGACGCTTGTTGCAGCCCCCAAAATCCTTCTAAGGAGGACTTAAAAACAACAGATAGCTTAATGAATGCACAAGACGAAGAAGAAGTTAATATGAGTAAAATGATTAATGATGTGGATAAACTTGAGGTAATAAATAAAATCCATTCAGAAATGGAAGAAGGAATTAATCTACTGAAATGCCAGCAATGCGGATGCATGAAAGATACACTTGAAAAGATAAAAGCAGATTTTCCTACTGATGTTGACAAATGGGAAATGAAAATGATGCCGATAAAATATTCTTGTCTTGGATGCGATCACTGTTATCCGGCGGTTGCGATGAATCTTTTTAATGAAGCTTATCCCGAAAAAGCCAATTCAAAATTGGATTGTGCAATTGAAGTGAGAGAAGATAAGTGGCCGTATGTTGCCGGCGAGTATTATGCTTTCTGCGGTGGCGACTATTGCCCGGTTGCGGTTTCAACGCTTGGCGATAGTGAACTTGCAGAGAAACTTTCAAAGAATCATCCGAAAGAACTTTGTATTGTTGGTAAGACTGAAACAGAAAACATTGGTATTGATAAGGTGATTAAAAATACCGTAACAAATCCAACAATAAAATATTTACTTCTTGTTGGCCAAGAGCCAAAGGGACATAAGTCCGGTGAGACATTTTTATCATTAAGTAAAAATGGTGTTGATGAAAAAATGAGAGTAATCGGCTCGACAGGTAAAAAACCTATTTTAAGAAATGTGTCAGTAGAAGAAATTAATTTATTCAGAAATCAAGTTGAAGTTGTTGATATGATAGGATGCAGAGATGAAAATCTTATCGCTGATAAAATAACAGAACTTTCATCTAAACCCAATACTAATGTTTCAAATTTGTCTTTTATTGAAAAAAGTGATTCTTCTTCTAAAAGAACGACATGTGGTTGCAAAGAATGTGAAGAAGAAATTGTTAATGAAGAAAAAGTGATTCAAGCCAAAGAACCTACAAATATTATTATGGATAAAGCGGGATACTTCGTTATCCTTCCTATTCCAGAAAAAAATATTATAAGCGTTGAGCATTACTCTTACGATAATACTTTATTGAGATCTATTGAAGGAAAAGATGCAAGAAGTATTTATTGGACAATAGTTGAAAACAATTGGGTAACACTTTTGAGCCACGCAGCTTACTTGGGAAAGGAACTTGAGAAAGCCGAGCTCTCACTTACACATAACTTTAAATATGTGCAGGATGGCGCGTGAAGTTTTTTCGTTCAAAAGTGCAAAAGGAAGAAATATTACTGAAGCTTGGAATATAGTAGTGAATATTGCTTGAATCTTTTTTATTTTTGTAGGAATCTTTTATAAAATTCTGGCATCAGATTAGTGTAAATTTTTAAGAAATGATTAAACATTTGTCAAAATACCGTTCGCTAATTGCAGTTATTTTTGTTTTAGCGCCGCTTCTGTTTTGGTTTACCTATTCCGAAATCGGACAGTATACTATTGAAAAGCAGCATCCGCCGGCAGAGGATTATTGTCTGGTTGTAAGAGTAATAAAAACAGAAATTAGTAAGACCACAACAAACAATTTATTTAAACTTACAATTACAAAATCAGCCCGGATTAATCATATTAATGAAACAACGCTACATATTGTTTCATTAAACGAAACGGATAGTGAACACTTTTTTCCGTCAAAAGAAAATACTCAAATTTATCTTTACAATAGAACATTTCTGATTTAATACTTTCCTTTTTATATGATGCTTCGGCATCCTCTGTTTCCAATTCATCCTTTTTAGACGCACGTTTAGGCGTCTGAGAATTAAATAAGATATTTAAATAAAATTATAATTTAAAAACATTTTAAGGAATAATACAATGTCAACCTCTAATAAAAAATGGTATGCAGGAATTGTATTAGTAATTGCAGTTTTTGCAGTGTCTTTGGTATTGTTTGCACAAGAACATCCAAAGAAAAATAATTCAACGAATCATACTTATGATTCATCATGGTGGAACTCCAACGTTCCGGGAAAATATTGGTTTAGTGATGACCAAATAAATCAATTAAACAAAATAAAAACAGAATATGATGGAATAATTGAACCGGAAATTGAAAAGCTAAGTTCTGTGCGCGGAGATTTTTCTGATTACAAACAACAAGATGATATTAGCAGCAAGCGTATCAGAGAATATCAAAACCAAATAAGAGGCATTGAAGATAACATATACAGCTTAAGGATGGAAGTAGAAAGTAAGATTAGAAAAGTCTTTACCAATAGTCAGAAAGCTTATTTCAGCGATTCTCGATATGGCTGGTGGGATGGATTTTATGAAAGATGCGGCTGGGATTACGGAGATATGGGCTATGGAATGAAGAACCACTCCCAAAGGGATGGATTCCCAGGATATATGGGTCACGGTATGAGACAGCACAACGGAATGTATGATTGCGGCAGATGCTGGTAATATTTAATCAATGAATAAATGATGAATCTCCTCGCTATTTACATACGGCGGGGAGTTTTTAAAAAGGAAAACTTTATGAAAAGTATATTCAATAAAATTAAAGTGATAATTTTTATCTCATCTTTATTAATTGCGAACAGCTATGCGCAAGAAACACATAAGGTAAAAGGCTCAATAGGCAATGAAAAAATGGGCAAGGATAAAATTGTAATCTGTGTGCTTGGCACTAAAGTTTGTATGCCGGTAAATATTGACACAAATATGACTGTCAAATACCAGGATAAAGATACAAAGCTGACAGACTTGCCGTTTGGTCTTTATTTGGAAGCCAACATCATTGGTGATAAACCTAACGGAAAGACAGTTAAAAGTGTAAGCATTGATGAAACAAAAACAGTAATTTGTTTTACAGAACTGAAAGAAGAACAAGAAAAAAAATTGAGTGATGTGTTGAGAAAAACTAAAGGCGTTAATTATTTTGAGATACATCCGGAATCAGGACAGGTATATATCGCTTACAATCCCAAGACAATTGCATATAAAGATTTGGAAAACAGAATTAAAGAGGCTGGTTTTGATTTGGAATAGGGAAATTAAAAAATGGTAAATTATACATTGAAAGAGAGACTCGTCGGAATATCTATTGCGGTGGCAATCCATTTAATAATTTTCTTAATCGTTTATTTAACGCACAAATATTGAATTGAACTTTAATACCAAATAAAAAGGAAAAATAAAATGGAACAAACAAATTATGGATTCTCAAAAGTAGTTGATCTCGGCTACGACGAAGCAATTGAAAAAGTAACCGAAGAATTAAAGAAAGAAGGTTTCGGCGTTCTTACCGAAATTGATGTTAAAGCAACACTCAAGAAAAAGCTCGATGTGGATTTTAAGCCGTATAAAATACTCGGCGCTTGCAATCCGCCGTTTGCTTATAAATCTCTTCAAGCTGAAGAACAAATTGGATTGATGCTGCCTTGTAATGTAATTGTTTATGTGAATGATAACAATGAAACAGTTGTAGCGGCAATAGATCCAATTGCATCTATGCAGGCAGTAAAGAATGAATCGCTTGGTGAAGTAGCGGAAACGATACAAAGCAAGTTGAAGAGCGTCATCAGTAATCTTTAGCAGCTTCAATCTTAATATATTTTTAATTTGCGTATGTACTATCCTTCAAGGTCACTGTTTTAGACCTTTAAGGACACTGAATAGCAATTGACTAACAAAATTAGGTATCGAGAATTACCTACAAATGGTGATTGATGCGTACTGAATATAGAATATATTAGAATATCGAATATATTAGAATATCGAAAAGTATAAAAGAAAATAATTATGAGAGATGAAAGAACAGTAGAAAAAATAGAGTTGCGTGATTCTAACATAACCACAAGGAGAATAAAAATTTCGCCGAAGATTTGGGAAGTTTTTAAGGTATGGGGACCAGCCTGGCTCGTAATGATTGCCGATGTGGATGCCGCAAGCGTTATAACAGCCGCTGAGTCCGGCGCTGTTTACGGCACTAGACTTATTTGGTTTTTGCTATTGTTAGCCGTTCCCTTATTTGTCATACAGGAAGTAGCTGGCAGAGTTGGCGCCGTAACGAACAAAGGATTAGGCGAGCTTATCAGAGAAAACTTCAGCAAGAAGGCTGCAATATTTGCCGCAGTGCCAATGGCTCTTGTGGATATAATTAGCTATGTGGTTGAATACACCGGCGCTGCTATCGGCTTTCAGATGATAGGAATTTCTCCGGGTGTTTCTGTGCCCTTTATTTTTATTGCACATGTACTCTTGGTTTACAAACGAAAATATGCTGAAGCTGAGAAACCTTTACTGGTAATTTCAATTTTGTTTGCCGCTTCGTGGGCTGTTTCTGCTTATTTAACTGCACGGAAAGGGATTCAAGTAACGCCGTTTTATTTTTTAAGCTCGCCCGATTTTATATTTTTGCTTGCCGCAAATGTAGGAGCGGTTATAATGCCGTTCATGCTTTTTTACCAGGCGTCTGCCACCGCCGAAAAAGGAATAAAGGCAAAGAATCTGCGGGCTGTTAGATTTGAAACTGCAATTGGCGCAATCGTCTCAGAATTAATAATGATTGCAATTGCTATTGCCACCATAGGTGTTAATAAAGACTCTTTGAATTTTACATCACCCGGAGTTTTATCGCACGGCTTGTCTTTAGTAGCGGGAACTTCCGCACCAATTATTTTCGGAATAGGTTTAATAGCTTCTTCTTTTATTGCTCTGATTGTAATTTCGCTTGGAAGCTGCTGGGGCGTTACCGAAGCTTTAGGCTGGGGACGGAAGAATTGGTTTAAGGTGTATCTGGTCGAATCAATCCCGGCTTTGGTAATAACTATGGTAACGTTAAATCTGGTAAACCTGGCGCTTAATCTTATGGTGCTTCAAATAGCAGTTCTAATTGGTCCCGCAATAACTTTAGCGCTGATTGCATCAAATAAGAAATTGATGGGGCAGTATTACCTGAAAGGATTCAATAAGTTTGTGTACTGGGCATTCTTTGCGCTGATATTAGGCACGGGGGCAATAAGTGTTTATTTGTTACTTTAATCAATTTAAAATTTCTGAAGGCTTATGAAAAAATATCAGTTAAAAAATATTGACTGCGCATCATGTGCAGCGAAAATAGAAGAAGGTGTAGCAAAGTTAGAGCAGGTTAAATTTGTCTCTGTGAATTTTGCAAACTTAACTCTGCAGATTGATACGCCGGACATTGAAGAAGTGAAACAGAAAATAAAAGAAATTGAACCGGAAGTAATTGTGGAAGAGATGCAAAACGAGAAACCTGTAGAATCAAAAAATATTCTGAAAGAAAATAAAG